>JBDLIK010000437.1:0-3796 GCA_039714895.1 Myxococcota bacterium
GAACGTGAGCTTTGGCTACCTGCAGCTCGCGTTCAAGTATTGATCGGTCGGCCGGCTGCCGTCTACTCCTCGAGGTCTTCGTAGTAGGGGATCGTGATCGTGGCGTTCCCGCCTTCGCGCTCGGCCGGCTTCTCGGACCTCGCCCCACCCACCATCGCCAGCGTCACCGGCGCGATCACCGAGGGGTCGGACATGACGTTGACACAGGCCGGCTTGCCGCTCGCGAAAGCACGCTCGAGCGCGGCCGGGAGATCCTGCGGGTCCACGACGTGCTCGGCGTGGCAGCCGAACCCGGCCGCGGCCAGGTCGTAGCGGGTGGCGGCGAGCTCCGTGACCACCCGGCGACCCTCCCCGTAGATGAGGTCCTGCCCGTGGGCGGACATGCCCCAGATCTGGTCGTTGTTCACGACGGTCACGATCGGAAGCTGGTGGCGCACCATCGTGTCGAACTCGGAGAAGTTGAGCCCGACGGAGCCGTCGCCGATGATGCAGAGCACGGGCTTCTCCGGGTGAGCCACCTGGGCGGCGATGGCGAAGGGCATCCCGGTTCCCAGACAGCCCAGGTAACCGTGGGACAGCCAGTGCCCCCCGACGTGCACGTCGGCCACCATGTCCATCCAGGAGGAGGTCTCTCCGCCGTCCGCGGTGACGATGGCGTCCTCGGGTAGCGCCTTCGCCACCTCGGTCGCCAGCCGATAAGGATGGATGGGCGGCTTGTCCTGTTGGAGGGCGGCGGCGAAGGCCGTGCGGTGGCCCGCCGCGACCCCCTGGATCGTCTGGCGCCACCCGTCGCGGTCCGGCCAGCCCTTGCCGGCTGCGACGGCGTTCAACGCGCGGAGCGTCTCGCGGCAGTCGGCGACGATCGCGAGATCGACCTCGCGGTTTCGGCCGATCTCCTCGGCGGCGATGTCCACCTGCACGAGCTTCGCGCCCGCGGGGATCAGTCGGGCCCCACGGCCGCCGGCGAAGAGCCCGAGGCGTGCGCCGAGCACGAGCACCAGGTCGGCCTCGGCCCCGATCCCCGCTGCGATGGCGAGGTTCGTGAAGCCGTGGCCGCAGAGGGGATGGCTCGCGGGCAGGAGGCCGTGGGCCTTCCCGTTGGAGAAGACGGGCGTGCGGGTACGCTCGGCGAAGCTCCGCAGCTCCGCCTGGGAACCCGAGAACCAGGCGCCGCCCCCGGCCATGATCGCGGGGCGCTCGGCATCCTGCAGCAGTGCGATCACCTGGCCGATCACCTCGGCCGGTGGCGCGGGCGCCGTATCGGGAACCGTCCGTGAGGGCATCGGGACGCTCCCTTCCTCCACGCGAGAGAAGAGTACGTCGATGGGAAGCTCGAGGAAGACGGGGCCGGGCCTGCCCGAGCTCGCGATGCGTAGCGCCTGGGCGGTGAGATCGGGGATGCGCTCCGTGTGGGTCACCCGATGCGCCCACTTCGTGATGGGGGTGGCCACGGCCACCTGGTCGAGCCCGCCCTGGAGGGGCAGAGTCTCCGCCTCACGGAGCGGTGCGGCGCCGGCCACGAAGAGCGTGGGCACGCAGTCGAGGTAGGCGTTCGCGATGGCCGTCACACAGTCCGTGAAGCCGGGCCCCGCCGTCACGATGGCGACACCGACGCGCCCGGTCGTGCGCGCCCAGCCGTCCGCGGCGTGGCCGGCAGCCTGCTCGTGGCGCATGTCGATCAGCCGGATTCCGTGTTGAGCCGCCGCTTGGAGGATCGCGTCGAGGTGGCCGCCGTGGAGCGTGAACACGGTGTCGACGCCGGCCCCCTCCAACACGCGGACGAACAGCTCGCCGCCGTCGACGCTGGCCATGGCTTTCCCTCCAGGCTCCGACGGGTCAGGAGACTTCGGCTCTCTTGCGGAAGCAACACTCTGCTCGTCGGTCAATGAGAGATCCTACCGCAGAGGCTCGGGACGAGGGCGCCTGTTCTTCCTGCCCGAGGGAGGCTGAGATCCGGGTTTCGGGTCAGCCCCGCTGGAGCCGGGCCGGTGAGAGATGCGCGGGGTCGAGGCCGAGCGCCGTGAGATCGGGCGGCAGCTTCCCATGGACGATGAGCGAAGCCGCCGCGCGCGCTGCGGCCGGCGCCGTCATGATGCCGAAGCCACCCTGACCGGCGAGCCAGAGGAAGCCCGGCCGACCGGGGTCCATGCCGATCACGGGCGACCGGTCGGGGGCGAAGGTGCGGAGACCCGCCCAGCGCCTCTGGATGTGACGAAACGCAAGGGTCGTCGCGCGCTGGACCCGGTCGACGGCGAGCGCCACTTCGTAGTCGTCCGCGGTGGCGTCGCAGGGCGGAGAGGGCGTCTCGTCGCACGGAGAAGCGAGTAGCTGGCCACCCTCGGGCTTCAGGTAGAACTCCTCGTCGGCGTCGATGATGCACGGCCACTTGTGGATGTCGGCGCCGGGCGGCGGCGTGAAGGTGATCGCCGTGCGGCGCAGTGGAAGCAGTCCGAGCGGCAGCACATCGGCCAGCTTCGCCACCTCATCGCACCAGGCCCCCGCCGCGTTCACGACGACAGCCACCCGGTGGATCCCTCGGCGGGTCTCGACGACGAAGCCGCCGCCCACGGGATCGATCCGAGTCACCTCGGACCGAGTGGCCACTTCTCCGCCTCGTGCACGGAACCCGCGCAGGAAGGCGTCGAGCAGGCCGGCGACGTCGATGTGCAGTGCACCCGGCTCCAGCGCGGCGCTCGCCACGTAGTCCTCGCGGAGGACCGGACACACCTCGAGCGCCTCTGCCGGTCCGAGCGCGTGAAGGTCGCTGCCCGAGCGCCGGGCGGTCGAGAGGGCCGCGCCGATGCTCGCGTGCTGGTCCTCGCGCGCGATCCACAGGACCGGCCGCGGCTCGACGAGCGGGGTCGATGCGAAGCCCTGCGGCGGCGCCTCCAGAAAGGAGCGCGCGCCTCGCGTGAGCTTGCGGACCACGGCGTTGCCGTAGGTATGCACCAGGAAGGCCGCGGAGCGGCCGGTGGTGTGATGGCCCGGAAGCGGCTCGCGCTCCAGGAGTACGACGCTCCCGTGCGCCTGGAGCTCGAAGGCCGCCGAAGCGCCAGCGATGCCGGCGCCGATTACGGCGAAGTCCCGGGCGGGCACTCGGAGAGTCTACCGGAGGCGGGCCCGCACGGCTGAGATGGCGTCGACAGCTACGGACCGCAGATCCCGCACGACGTGTGGAGCAGGGCCGATGGCTGCGCGCGAAGCGCGCAGCCCAGTAGCCCTTCAGTCGGTCATCTCGCGGATGCGCTGGCTGACCTGCTGGCTCTCCGCGCTCGGCGGTCCGGCGCCCTGCATGGCCATGATGCGGCCCATGTCGCCTTCCACCTGGATCTGTCCGGACATGAAGGCCTGCATGGCCGCGTTCTGGTCGTTCTCCACGATCATCTTGCGGGCCACGTCGAAGGGCACGTTGACGGTGGTGGGCGCACCCTCCTCGAAGCCCTTGTGGATCCGGCCCGCTGCCAGGCGCGTCTCGACGTCGCCGTCGGGCCCGCTCTTGATCCGGAAGTTGATGACCAGATCCTTGATGGCCTCGGGAACCGGGGGAGCGATCTCCCCGACGATCTTCTCGGCCTCATCGAACCAGGCGTCGGACAGGAAAGGGTGACCCATGGCCGCTTGTCCTCCAGGTGTCCACAACCTCGTCCCCCGGGACGGGACGGTCGCACAGGCGAGGCCTCCGCGACAAGAGCCGCCGCTACCCGCGGGGTGTGCGTTGGATCCCCTCGAAGATCAGGAAAGAGAGGCTCAGCGCGAAGCCGACGACGGGGACCCAGAGGGGCACCGTCGTCACTCC
>JBDLIK010000438.1:0-3775 GCA_039714895.1 Myxococcota bacterium
GGAAGCCACGAGAAGATGATCGAGGACAGCGTCCGCCTGCACTCGGGCCATCTGGCCCTCCAGGCCCCGGGCTATCTCGAGAGCCGCACCCTCGAGCATTTCGTGGAGCTCGACCCGGAGCTCACGGCTCTGGTGGAGGGCACCGAGGGTGTGGAGGGCTGGGCGCCGCGGGTGGTGGCCTTCGGGCTCCTCTCCCGGGAAGCCGCCACCCAGGGGGTGGCGCTGCTGGGACTCGACCCGAGCCGGGAGCTCGGCGTCACCAGCCTCGCGGACCGCCTGGTGCGCGGGCGCTTCGTCGGCTCCGGCGCAGCGCGCGAGATCGTGCTCGGCAAGCGGCTGGCCCAGAACCTCGAGGCCGACCTGGGCGACGTCCTGCTGCTCTACTCCGTCGCCTACTCGCTGGAGACGGCCTATGAGCTCTTTACCGTGGTGGGAGTGGTGGACCTGCTGGAGCCGGCCCTCGACCGTTCCCTGGCCATCCTCTCCCTGGCGGATGCCCGGGAGTTCTTCGCCTACGGCGAGCGGGTGAGCGAGGTGGCGGTCCTGGTGCGGGACGCCGATGCGGTGGCACCCGTGGCGGCCGCCCTGCGAGCGGGTCTCGCCGAGCGTTCCGGAGAGCCGCTCGCGCTGCACACCTGGGAGGCGCTGCAGCCGGAGCTGCAGCAGTTCGTCGTGCTCGACGACGCCGGGATGTACCTGCTGCTGGTGGTCCTGGTGGTGGTGGTGGCCTTCGGGATCCTCAACACCCTGCTCATGTCGATCCTCGAGCGCACCCGGGAGCTGGGCGTGCTGCTGGCACTGGGGCTGCGTCCCGCCGCCATCTTCCGACTGGTCTATTGGGAGTCGCTGATGATCTCGGGGGTTGGGCTCGTGATCGGGCTCGCCCTCGCGATCCCCCTGGTGCTGTACTTCGAGGCCCACCCGATCCCCATCACCGGGGATGCCGCCGCAGGGGCTCTCGACATGTTCGGCATGGAGCCGGTGATCACCTGGAAGCTCAAGCCGCTCAACCCTCTGGGCTCCGCCCTCACCATCCTCGGCGTTGCCACCCTCGCCGCCCTGTACCCGGCGTTTCGGGCCAGCCGCTCGCGGCCCGTGGACGCCCTGCGGAGCCTCTAGGTGGGCGCGGTGCGCATGGCCTGGCGAAACCTGTGGCGGATCCCGCGGCGCACCGGCATCGTGCTCGCGGCGGTGGCGGTGGGGATCTCCGGCGTCGTGCTCTCCATGGCGATCTACAACGGCATGATCCTTCAGATGGTCGAGGCCGCGATCGCCAGTGAGCTCGGGCACCTGCAGGTCCACGCTCCGGGCTTCGACCGAAATCCGCTGCTGCGTCTGCGGCTCGGAGATGGGGGACACCAGGCCGTCCGGGTCCTCGGCGACCTTCCGGGGGTGCAGGCCTTCGCGCGACGGGTGCGCAGCGAGGGGCTCGTGTCCTCGGCCCGGGCCCACGTCGGCGTCCGCGTGGTGGGCATCGAGCCCGAGGCCGAGGCGCGGGTCACCACCCTGGCGAACGACGTCGTGCGGGGAGTCTACCTGGACGGCGTCCCCCGCCGGTTGCTGCTCGGCGACGAGCTCGCCCGGCGTCTCCACGTCGATGTGGGGTCCAAGGTGGTGGTCTCTGTCCAGGACCTCACGGGAGATCTGACCGGGGAGGCGTTCCGGGTCGGAGGGATCTTCCGCAGCTCCTCGGGAGAGAGGGAGCGGGGCACGGTCTTCCTGCAGCTCGCCGAGAGCCAGCGGCTGTTCGGGCTCGGAGAGGCGGTCTCCGAGGTGGTGGTGCTGGCGCGGGACGTGGACGGTCTCGCGGGGCTCCAGCAGACCCTGAGGGAAGAGCTCGGTCCGGAGGTGGAGGTGCAGACCTGGGAGGAGCTGCGGCCCTTCCTGGTTCAGATCGTCCGTCTCTTCGATCAGACCGGCTGGACCATCTACGCGGCGGTGTTCGTGGCCATGATGTTCGGGATCGCCAACGTGCTGCTGATGTCGGTCTTCGAGCGCACCCGCGAGATCGGCATCGTCCTGGCCCTCGGGATGCGGCCCCGGGGCGTGGTGGCTGTGCTCGTGATCGAGGCGCTGCTGCTCACCTTCCTGGGGCTGGCCCTCGGCTACGCGGTGGCGGCCGGGGCCGTCTTCTTCCTGCGAGGCGGGATCGATCTGTCGCTGTTCGCGGAGGGCCTCGCCTGGATGGGGATGCCCAGCCGCATCGTGCCGGTGATCCGCACCTACGATCTGGTGGTGCCGATCAGCGTCGCATTCATCACCGCCGGCCTGGCGAGCCTCTGGCCGGCGCTGCGGGCCGCGCGGCTGCGTCCCGCGGAGGCCATGCGTCACGTATGACCGCTGCACCCGTCCTCGAGGCGCGCGAGCTCAGCAAGACGTACGCCACCCGGGGCGTCGTGACCCAGGCGCTTTCGGGAGTCGACCTCAGCATCGCCGAAGGGGAGTTCACGGCGCTGGCGGGTCCTTCCGGATCGGGCAAGACCACGTTGCTCAACCTCCTCGGCGCCCTCGACGAGCCCAGTTCGGGCGAGGTCGTGCTGGACGGTCAGCGACTCTCGTCGCTGTCCCCCCGCGCCCGGGCCGATCTGCGCCTGCGCAAGCTCGGCTTCGTCTTCCAGGCCTACAACCTGATCCCGGTCTTCTCCGCCCGGGAGAACGTGGCCTTCGTTCTGCAGCTCCAGAAGGTGCCGCTGGCGGAGCGCCACCGCCGTGCCGACGCTCTGCTCGAGGAGGTCGGCCTCGGGGATCTCGGCGACAAGCGACCCCTGGAAATGAGCGGGGGGCAGCAGCAGCGGGTGGCGGTGGCGCGGGCCATCGCCAGCCAGCCGCGGGTGGTGCTCGCCGACGAGCCGACGGCGAACCTCGATTCCGAGACGGCTCGTCACCTGCTCGGACTCATGGAACGCTTGAATCGCGACCGGGGTGTCAGCTTCCTCTTCTCCACCCATGACCCGCTGGTGATGGAGATGGCGCGGCGCCTGATCCGGCTGAAGGACGGCCGGATCGCCTCCGACGAGCCCAAGACGAAAGAGTGAAGGGCGCGGCGCTCCTGCTCCTCGCCGGAGCGGTGGCCCTCGTCTCGAGCCCGGCCGTCGGCCGGGAGGTGTGGCGGAGCGGGGACGTCGCCCTCGGCTTCTCGGGCTCGCTCCGGACCCTGGCGCGTTTCACCGGTGGCACCGATGCCGACGACTTCGCCCGGGACGTGGAGTCCAGCCCACTGGTCTGCAGCCAGGCGGCGACCTTCGCCAACTGCCGGGCCTTCCTGGAGGTGGGAGAGGAGGACGTCGCCCAGGACCTCACCCGCCTGCGGCTACGCTTCGATCTGGACCTGCACCCCGGGCTCTCGGCCGTCGTCACCTGGGACAACGAGCTGCTCTTCGGCAACCTCGACACCCTCGAGAACGCCCTGGGCCAGGCGCTCGCCGACGACAGCTTCCTCGACCTCGAGCGGGACGTGGACTGGCTGGGGTTCGACGCGGACGATCCGCACCGGCGCTGGCGAACGCTGCTCTACCGCGCCTACCTGCGCTACGAGTCGGATCGCCTGGAGCTGGTGGTGGGGCGGCAGCGCGTCGCCTGGGGGGTGGGCCGGCTCTGGAATCCCATCGATCGGCTCAATCCCATCCCGCCGCTGTCCCTCCAGCCGGATCAATCGCCGGGGGTGGACGCCGTCGACGTGCGCTTCTCGTTCTCGGGATTCACGTATCTGGAGGCGGTCTGGGCTGGGGCCGACCCCTCCGACGATCAGTCCTGGGCCCTGCGCCTGCACGGCATG
>JBDLIK010000439.1:0-3773 GCA_039714895.1 Myxococcota bacterium
TCGCTCACCCTCTAGCAACGGGTCCTGGAGTCTTCCACGAGGCCCGCCCGATGGCCGACCGTCTTTCGCCCCTGCTGCCGCCCATTTGCGTGCTCCGTGAGCGTGATCACGTAGATCGATGACGTTCGCGTCACGGTATCTGATGGAGATCGACGCAAGGGTCGTTCAGGGTCGGAGCGCGAGGGTTCGGTAGATCTTGAGGGTGTGCTGGAGGGTGCCGACGAGATCGAGGATGTCCTGGGCGACGATCAGGTCGCGATCGTCGAGGTTGGGATCGAGGAGATCCCGGCCGCGCCGTAGGAGTTCGAGCTCGGGAAGTGCGAGATGGATCGTGACGGTCGTCATCTCCAGGAGGGTGTCGAGCGCGATCAGGATGGCGATCTCCGGGGCGTGAGCGAGCTCGGTGGCGGTGGGAAGCGGCTGGGGCGGCGAGGCGCGGCTCATCGGGCCCGTCGTCCGCGCGGCGCGCGCCGCGGCCGATCGCGCTCGGGCGGTGCAAAGAGCTCAAGGTAGAGCTTCTCGTCGAGCTGGGTGCACTCGCGCTCGGCGGCGGCCGTGAGCAGCTCGCTGGCCATGGTGGTCAGCACGCGGTAGTTGCCGACGGCGTGATCGCAGAGCGTGTCGACGAGCTCGGGCGTCATGAGAGTCTTGTTGCCGGCGGTCTCGAGCAGGTACTCGAGACAGGCCCGGAGCTCGTCGCGGCCGACGTACTCCATCACCAGCCGTGCCCGGATCCGGCTCCCGAGCGGCAGCAGCTCCTCCCGCCGGAGCCGTTCGGTGAGCCGTGCGTCGCCGGCGAGGACCACGGACAGGATGCTGCGGGAGTCGAAGCGGGTGCTGGCCAGGATGCGCAGCTCGCTGAGCACCTGAGGCGTCATCTCCTGGGCTTCGTCAATGAGGAGTACGGGCCGCACCAGGGTCGAGTCGATGTGAGCGCTCCAGCGCTCCCGCAGCGCCTTGAACCCGCCCCATCGGTTGTGGGGCTTGAGCTGGACACCGAACAGCTCGCCCATCTCGCGGTAGAAGTCGGCGACGTTGCTCTGGGGATGGGCCAGGGCCCCGACCGAGACCTCGCGGAGCGCTTCGAGCCGCTCGGCCAGGATGCGCAGCACCACGCTCTTCCCGGTTCCGGGGTCACCGGTGACGAGCGCGAAGCCGCCTTCACGAACCAACCCCTGCTCGATGCGCCAGCAGAAGCTCTGGACCTTGGGGACGACGCGAAGCGCCTCGGTGGGCAGGTCCGGGGAGAAGGGGTTCCACTTGAGGCCGTAGAGCGAGAGAAGCTTCTTGTTCATGGTGTGTCCTCCGGGTCGGGCTCGGGGAGGTAGGCCGGGGGCTGTCCCGTGGCGGCGTAGTCCTCGATCAGGGCGCGGAGCAGCGGCGGCGTCGGGGCCGTCCGTGTCGGTGCGGCGGGCGTGACCTCGCCCTTCGGCTCGAGGTGGCGGCGCGCCCCATCGGCGTTGCGGGCCTTGTCGAGCGGATAGAGCGGGCACAGAGGAGCGCCGGTGTGGGGATCGACGAGCTCGACGCTTCGCAGATCCCAGCGCGCGTAGCGGAGGTGGAGGGTCTGGAGCTGCCGGTACCGGGAAGGCACCTCGAAGCGCACGGCTTCGAGGCTCACGGTGCCGTCGCTCTGGCGCTGTCTGCGGGTGACCTCGCGCCGGAAGGCGCGCCGCAGGGCCTCGGAGTCCGGCGCCTCGCGGCCCACGTCCGGGGCATCGAGGGAGCGGCGAAGCGGTGAGGTCCCCAGCTCCCGGTGAGGCCTCTGGTTGTAGTCGCCCTCGACCCAGGCCTGGGTGGCATCGTTGAGGGTCTCGAGGGTGAGCTCGTCCTCGTTCTCGAGCATGGCGAGCAGCCGGTGCTCCACGTTCAGCCAGAAGTGCTCCTGCTTGGCGTTCTGGTAGGCGCTATAGGGCAAGGTGGTGACGTGGACGATGCCGAGACGGGCCAGGCCCTGGGTGGTCTCCTCGGCCAGCATGGCGCCGCCGTTGTCGGTCATCAGGGACCGCGGCAGCCCCCGCTTCTGGATGGCCTGGGAGAGGCCATGGGCGAGGCTCTCGGCGCACTCGCTGCGGTACCACTGGACGTGACAGGCCAGACGCGAGTGGTCATCGAGCACGCCCAGCATCTGGGGGCGGATCCACCGTCCCTCCCGGGTCAGGACCTTGCGCGAGGCCTCGTGGTAGTCGAGGTGCCAGAGGGCGTGGACGTGCTCGGTCTCGAAGCTGCGTACCTCGCGTCGTTCCAGGCGTTCCCGGGAGAGAACCTGCCCGGCGGTCGGATGGCGGGGGAGTCGGGGCCTTCGCGTGAGCCCCTGGCTCTTCATGTACCGCAGCAGCGTGGGGTAGGACGGCAGCGGGCCCAGGGCCGACTCGCGCCGGGCGAGCTGCTCGAGGTTGTCGTAGTGCAGCTGCACGGTCCAGGAGGGGTGGTCGTCGTACTGGCGCTGCAGGGCCTGCCGCAGGAGAGGCGAGAGACTGGCCTGGGTGCCGACGTCGCGGCGGACGCGGTTGCGCAGCGCGCCGACGGGATCGCGCGGTGCAGAGCGGGCCCGGTAGTACCACCGCTCGATCGTCGAGGCGGCGAACTGAACGGGCTCGCCCGTGATCGGGTGACACCAGCTCTTCTGGGCGAGGTCCGCAAGCGCTCTTCGCAGCGCGCCGCGCTCGCCAGGCGGGCAAGCCAACAGCGGTCCCACGATGGCGAAGCGAAGGCTCGCCCAGGCGTCGTGGGACCGCGGCTCCTCTCGCTTCGGCATCGCTCTGGCTGGCTCCCGGGCTCGGTGTCTCCGTCGCGGGCGACCCTATGCCGAGAGAGAATCCGGGTCGACGAGCATCCTCTGCGGGCCGGGCGGGACCGGCGAGGAGCGTGACGAATGAGCGAGGAAGTCAGAGGGCTGCGAGGAAGCGAAGCAGCGCCACGACCCCCTCCGGCCTCCCTTCCCGAGAGAATCGATCGAGGAGGGTGCGCGGCAGACCCTCGGCCAGGACCGCGGGCGAGAAGCGAGCCCGGTGCTCCCGCCAGAAGGGCGAGGCAGGGAAGTGCTGCTGCCACCAACGTCGCCAGCGGCTGAGTGTGCGCCGGTCGACGCCCAGCTGGACACGCAGCTCGGCGCTGCGGCGGGGCGTGACGCCTTGGGCCATGGCCGTCACCAGGACGACCACGACGCCGAAGTACACGCGGCGACCCAGAAAGCGCAGAGACGGCGGGGTGGCGCGACCGCGGCATCCGTCGCGGGCACAGCAGAAGCTGAACCTCCGCTCCCGATCGGCGGAGAGGTTGGCGGGGCCACCGCGGGGCTTGCGCGGGTAGTGGGCCTGATCAAGCCGACCGCCGCACGGGCACCCCTGGCTGCGGGTCTGATCGGCGAGGTCCTGGTCGAGAGTATGGAGCAGCTCGAAGAATCTGGTGTCGCGCAGCAGCGCATGCCACACTGGTCGTCTCCTCGTGGTTGTGGTGACCTTGAGGAGACCAGCCCCCTCCAGCGCTTGCGTCAAGTGCTGTGAGGGGGCACCTGCTTGAGGGAGAAACCCTTCGCCCTGGCGGTCCGATCCGGGCCCGTGTTCATCGGACCAGGGCGATCTCGGTCACGTTCCGTGATGGGATCGGAGGGATCCCATCGCCGAACTCGATCAGAGATCGGGGGTTGCCCATCGATCTACGTGACTGCTCTGATAGCTAGCGCGCTCGTGGCCTCGTGCCGCTGCGCGCCGGGGGCGGGTGCGACCGGAACTTCGTGGGCTGGCGGCTGGCCCGGGTGAACCCCCGTGGCA
>JBDLIK010000440.1:0-3769 GCA_039714895.1 Myxococcota bacterium
TCGATCGCCAGCCCCACCCGTCCGTGAAGCTGCGTGCGACGGCGACGCGGAATGGCGTCGTAGAGCGCCTCCTGGAAGAGGGCGTGTGCGAAGCGAAGACGTCCATCCTGCTCCGACGCCAGCCCCACCCCCTCACACTCCTCCAACGCATCGAGGAGCGTCTCCTCCCCCAAGCCAAGAGCGCGCTCGAGCACCGAGACCGACGACTCTCGTCCGACGACGGCTGCCGCAGCGAGCACATCCCGGGTCGCCTCCGAGAGACGCCCGGCCAGCTCGCGCACGACGGCCTGCACGTCCGGTGGGACCCCGGCGCCTGCTTTCCGCTCGGATCCCATCAACTGTACCAGCTCGCGCACGAAGAGCGGGTTGCCGTCGGTGCGAGTGGCGAGCGCCGCAACCTCTGCCGGCGAGACAGCGCGGCTCGACCACACTCTCACCAGCTCCCGGACCTCTTTGGCCTCCAGGCCTTCGAGCCGGATCGAGCCGACCGAGTGGGGTAAGCGTCGTACATCGGCCCAGGTCTCCTCGAGCACCAGGCGCGTCTGGAGCGGAGCGTCGCGGGTCGTACCGAGGAGCATGACCCGTGTGCCCCACAGTGCAGCCGCCACCATGCGAAGTAGCTTGAGCGAGCTCTCGTCAGCGGCATGCAGATCTTCGAGCACCACGACGACTGGGTTGCGCTCGGCCGCGCGGGCCAGGAAGCGTCCCACGGAGCCGAAGAAGAGGGACTGATGCTCTGCCGGCTCGAGGCGCGGAGGCTCCTCCATGTCCGGCAGTCGCTCGCGCACCTCGGGCACTACCTTGGCCACGTGAGGAGCATCGCCGGACAGATCGCGCAGCAGACGTTCCGCGTCCCGCGCGCGGGTTGCCGCTCCGAGGATCTGCATCCAGGGCCAGAGCGGGGGCGCCCCCTCACCCTCGAGACTGCGTCCCCAGAGCACCTCGGCCCCCCGACGCTCCGCGCGCGCGACCAACTCCTCCGCGGTACGCGTCTTGCCGATCCCGGGCTCACCGGAGAGCCATACCAGGGCCCCCCGCCCCGCGAACGCGTCGTCCAACGCTGCCTCGAGTCGTTCGAGCACGTTTTCCCGGCCGACGTAGGGGTCGCGCGCTCGCACTCCGCGGGCACGAGGCCGGGTCATCCCGGGCGACCCAGCGCCCGTAGGAGAACGCCGGGGATGGCGAAACACGTGAACGGGGCGGGGGATGCCCTTGAGCACATGCTCGCCAGCGTCCTCGAAGCCCAGGTCGAGTTTGCCGGCCAACTGTTCGACCACGGCCTCGGACGCGCACACGCCACGAGGCTCGGCGAGCGTCTGGAGGCGTGCGGCCACGTTGATGCCGGTCCCATAGAGGCGACCGTCCTCCTCGCGGACGTCACCGAGATGCACGCCCATGCGAAAGCACACAGCGTCCGGGTCGCCGCCTGACGCCTGGAAGGCGACGGCGAAGCGAACGGCCTCCACCGCGCTCCCGAACTCGGCCAGGAAGTTGTCGCCCGTGAAGTCCACAAGGCGGCCCCGGTGGCGAGCGCTGAGCTCCTCGGCGCGGGCGCGCGCAGCCCGCACGGCCGCGACGGTGGCCCCCTCGTCGCGGGCCATGCGCTCCCCGTAGCCGACGATATCGGCGTTCACGATGGCAGCGAGGCGGTGACCGGCGTCTCGATCGGGCATTCGTCACGGAGAAGCGCGGCGGCTTCCCGGCCCTAGTCTACGCCGGGTTGGTCTGCGCCGTCAGGCCTCCGTTCGCCCCGAACGAATGCGGCTCCGCAGCTGCCCGGCCGCCGCTCGCTCTCACCAAGTCTGGTAGCTTGTGGCTCAGGCCAGAGGTCGACGATCCTGGGAGTTCACAGTGGCTCGAATGCCTCCTGCGGCTCGCCGACTCCGTTGGGTGAGGCGTCCTAGCGTGACTCCGGAGATCCGATACGCGCAGACTGAAGGAGTGTAATGGCAGCACCGAGCGAGGTGCTGGTGTCCAGCACGGTCAAGGATCTAGTCGCTGGTTCCACGCTGGTGTTCCGGAATCGTGGTGCACACACGCTCAAGGGCGTTCCTGGCCAGTGGCGCCTGTATGCAGTGCAAGCGTAGTCTCGTGTAGGCCAGGCGACTCCTCCGCGCGCTATCGAGGGGGTGCTCGGAGTAGCCGACAGCCGGAATAGGGTGCGTGGGCTATCCTGGCAGCCGCCCTGGAGGATGCCTTGGAGCGTCGAGACGCCCTACGTGCCTACGCGTTGGAAGCCACCAAAGCCGGGGTCGAAAACCTGCTTCGCCCGGGCACGGCGAGCCGTACGATCGTGGACCGTGCACGCGAGCTCGGGGCCGCCACCGCCGTGGGGGCGCTCGCGAGCGACGTGCGCAGTGGCGCCGCCTTTGGCGCGCTCTTCGGGGCTGGGGTCTCGGGCGTGAAGAGTCTTCGCCGGCTGCGACGCGGGGAGGTGGGTCCCGCCCGCGCTCTGGCCGATACGACCTACGAGGGCGCCGCAGAGGCGGTGAGCGGTGCCTTCTCGGGCCTCGCCGCAGCAACGACCGCCATCGCCGTCTCCCACGGAGTGACCGCCCTCGGTATCACGGGTATCAAGGCGAGTCTCGCCGCCTTCGGGCTGCCGCTTGCTTCCGCGATCGTGACCGCCGTCGTCGTCCGGCGCCTCTACGAGGCCCGCGTGGCGGACACCTTCGGGCAGCGCTTCGCCGTTCTCGCCGCGCCGTAGGCAGCCCGACCGGCGAGCACCGTCCACCCGGCGGAACCGCGTGCTAGCGCGGCGCCAGCCTCTCGAAGCGGCGGACCCGGCTCGACACGAACTCGACCACCGCCTGCTGCTCCCGTCGCGCTCGATCGCCCACCGAGATGCCGGTGCCGAGCCCCACGTTCGCGCCCAGAGAGTTCCAGCTCCCCAGGCCGAAGCCGATTCCGGGTGAGTTCCTCCACCAGGTCCAGACCTCGGACGCAGCCTCTCCGGTCACCACGTCGGCCTTCCGGTCCGGCTCGCCGAGGGCGATCAACACCATCTCTGGCGTGTAGCCGACCTCGATGATCCCTTCGCGGAGGTTCTGCTGGACGGACTCTGGGTAGCTGTCGAAGACGGCCTGGCGCGCGCGGATTCTGGAGCCGGTGGTGCTGCATCCGGCCAACGCGACCGCCACGGCCGTGCAGAAGGCGATGCGGACCCAGTTCTTCATGCCTTGATGCTCCATCTCTCTCCGAGAGATCGGCCAGAACGGCTCCCGCCTGTAGTAGGGAAACCAGACAGGGCCCTCGCGGGGTGACTCAGCCGCTGGCAACAGGGCATTCGAGGGATCGATCATTCGGCTCCCGGCTGATCTACTGTATGAAGCGCCCGGCAGTGCTCGAGCATGGGAGTCGACATGCGGAAGCTGCTCATCGCCAATCGCGCAGAGATCGCCATTCGGATCGGTCGCGCCGCCGCCGAGCTGGGGGTCGAGACGCTCGCGGTGGCACCGGAGGACGACGAGGCGTGTCTGCACACGAGGCGCGCGGACGCCTTCACTCGGCTCGCCGGACGGGGAGTCGGAGCCTACCTCGACGTCGCTCAGCTCCTGTCGATCGCGGAACGCGAAGGCTGCGATGCCGTCCACCCCGGCTATGGATTTCTGAGCGAGAGCCCGGACTTCGCCGAGGCCTGCGAGAGCGCCAGGCTTGCGTTCGTCGGCCCGAGCCCGAGCCAGCTCGCACTCTTCGGCGACAAGTTGGCCGCCCGAAGGCGAGCCAAGGACCTCTCCATCCCGATCCTCCCGGGCACTGCCCTTCCTGC
>JBDLIK010000441.1:0-3767 GCA_039714895.1 Myxococcota bacterium
GCCTCCGAGCGCGGCGGGAGCCGACGCCGGCCGCGGCGGCCGCGACTACATGGAGCCCGAGGCTGGCCTCTGGCCGGCCCTCATCCCGCGGCTGCTGGAGGCCATCGAGGCCCACCGGAGCACGATCCTCTTCGTGAACAGCCGGGCGCTGTGCGAGCGACTGTGCCGGCGACTCAACGAGCTGGCCGGCGAGGAGCTGGTGCGCGCGCACCACGGAAGCATCGCCCACGAGCAGCGCCGCGAGATCGAGGCGGCCCTCAAGGCGGGCGAGCTGCGCGGCATCGTCGCCACGAGCTCCCTCGAGCTGGGGATCGACATGGGCGCCGTCGACCTGGTGCTGCTCGTCGAGTCCCCGGGAGCCGTGGCGCGGGGGCTGCAGCGCGCGGGTCGCGCCGGGCATCGTGTGGACGAGGTGAGTCGCGCCATCGTCTTTCCGAAGCACCGGGCCGATCTGCTGGAGGCGACGGTGGTGGCCCGCGGCATGCTGCGCGGCGAGGTCGAGGAGATCCGCATTCCGAGCAACCCGCTGGACGTGCTCGCCCAGCAGGTGGTGGCGATCTGCGGCTCGGCGGAGACGCGCGTGGATCAGCTCGAGGCCCTGGTCCGGCGCAGTGCAAGCTTTCGGGATCTGTCCCGGGGGGCGCTGCTCGGGGTCCTCGACATGCTCGCCGGGCGCTACCCCTCGACGGACTTTGCCGAGCTGCGCCCGCGTCTGCTGTGGGATCGGGAGCAGGATCTGCTCTCCGCTCGCCGGGGCGCCCTGCAGCTCGCCCTCACCAGCGGCGGGACCATTCCCGACCGCGGTCAGTACGGGGTGCACCGGGGACCCGACGGGCCGCGCATCGGCGAGCTCGACGAGGAGATGGTCCACGAGACCCGTCCCGGCCAGACCCTCACCCTCGGTGCGAGCACCTGGCGGGTGGAGCAGATCACCCGCGATCGGGTGGTGGTGCGGCCGGCGCCGGGCGAGATCGGCCGGCTTCCCTTCTGGCGTGGCGAGGGTCCCGGGCGGCCTCTGGCCCTCGGTCGAGCTCTCGGTGCCTTCGTGCGAGAGATCGGGGAGCTCGACGAGGCCGAGGCCGAACGCCGGCTCCAGCAGGACTATCCCCTCGATCCCCATGCGGTCCGCAACCTGCTCGCCTACCTCCGCGAACAGCGGGAGGCCACCGGCACCCTGCCCAGCGATCGCGCCATCACCCTCGAGCGCTTCCGCGACGAGCTCGGCGACTGGCGGATCTGCATCCACACGCCCTTCGGGGCCCGCCTGCATGCGCCCTGGGCCTTGGCCCTCGAAGCGAGACTGCGCGGGATCGGCGCAGAGTCGCAGACCCTGTGGAGCGACGACGGCATCGTGCTGCGCTTCGCGGACGCGGACGAGATGCCCAGCGCGGAGCTGCTGATCCCCGAGCCGGACGAGCTGGAGGACCTGCTGCTCGAGCAGCTGGGGCGCTCGGCGCTGTTTGCGAGTCAGTTCCGTGAGAACGCCGCCCGGGCACTGCTCCTGCCCCGACGACGTCCGGGCTCGCGCACGCCCCTCTGGGTGCAGCGGCTGCGCGGCCAGAGCCTGCTGTCGGTGGCGCGGAGCTACCCGAGCTTTCCGATCATGCTCGAGACCTACCGCTCCTGTCTCCAGGACGTCTTCGACGTGCCGGCCCTCGTGGAGCTGCTCTCGGCCATTCGTCGCCGCGACGTGCGGGTGGACGAGGTCGAGACCCGGGGGCCGAGTCCTTTCGCGCGTTCCCTTGTCTTCGCCTACACGGCGGCTTATCTCTATCAGGGCGACACGCCCGCCGCCGAACGCCGGGTCCAGGCGCTGAGCCTCGACCGTCCCATGCGCCGGGATCTTCTGGGCGAGACCGATCTGCGCGAGATCCTCGACGCCGAGGGGGTTGCGGAGGTGGAGGCCGAGCTCCAGGGAGCCGCGCCGGATCGGCGCGCACGAAGCGCCGACGCGGTCCACGATCTGTTGCGACGGGTGGGAGAGCTCTGCGCCGACGAGCTCCGGGTGCGCTGCGAAGAAGCCCCGGAGCCCTGGCTCGCCGAGCTCGAAGCCTCGAAGCGGGCGCTGCGCGTGGAGATCGGCGGCTGCCAGCGCTGGATCGCCGCCGAGGAGGCCGGCCTCTATCGGGATGCCCTCGGGGTCGCGCTGCCCGTCGGAGTTCCCGATGCCTTCCTGGCTCCGACCACCGACCCGGTGGAGCAGCTGCTCACGCGCTTCGCGCGTACCCATGCTCCCTTCGAGACCGAGTGTGTCGCGAAGCGCTTCGGACTCGTTCCGGCTCAGCTGGAGGCGCTGCTGGCCGGGCTCGAGGCCCACGGGCGTCTTCAGCACGGGGCCCTGCATCCGACGGGCCGGGGGAGGGAGTGGTGCGACCCGGAGGTGTTACGGCGTCTGCGGCGGCGCACCCTGGAGCGGCTGCGGGGCGAGGTCGCCGCGGTGGAGGGGCCGGTGCTGGCGCGCTTCCTTCCGGCCTGGCACGGCATCCGCTCCGACACCTGGCAGCAATCCAGCCGACCGGCAGCGAACGAGGCCCGGCTGCGGGAGGCGCTGGCCCAGCTCGAGGGTCTGCCCCTTTCCTTCCAGGAGCTGGAGCGCATGGTGCTGCCGGCAAGAGTGCCCGGGTTCGAGCCTCACCTGCTCGACCAATTCGGTGCGCTGGGAGAGGTCGTATGGGTGGGCTTCGGCGCCCTTGGCGAGCGCGACGGACGCATCGCCCTCTACCGGCGCGATCGCGTCGCACTGCTCTTGGATCCGACACAGCCGCCGCTGCCCCAGGACGGACTGCAGCGCGCCGTGCTCGAGCATCTCGGCGAGCGGGGGGCCTCGTTCTTCGCGGAGGTCCTTCAGGCCGCCGGCAACCCGCCGCGAGCCGAGCTCGAGCGGGCGCTCTGGGAGCTCGTCTGGGCGGGCTTCCTGACCAACGACACCTTTGCGGCGCTGCGCGCGCTCTCGCTGCGGAGCCGCGGGCGGGGACGGCGCGAGCGGCGCGCGGACTCCGCCGGAGCGGCGGGGCGCTGGTCCCTGGTGCGGAGCCTGGCGGCGGAGAAGCCCGATCCCACCGAGCAGGCCCACGCTCGCGCCCTCACTCTGCTCACGCGCTATGGAGTGGTGAGCCGCGACGCCTTGGCCACGGAGCCGCTCGCCGGAGGATTCGCGGGGGTGTACCCGGTCTTCCAGGCGATGGAGGATGCGGGACGCCTGCGCCGCGGCCACTTCGTGGACGGGTTCGCGGGGGCCCAGTTCGCCTTCGCCGGGGCCGTAGACCGGCTGCGCGCCGAGAGGGAGGAGCCCGCCGAGGTCCGGGTCAGCCTGCTGGCAGCCACGGATCCCGCCAGCCCCTTCGGGACCCTGCTCCCCTGGCCGCCGCTCTCGGCGCCGGAGGCGGGCGCTCCGCGTCGCGCTGCAGGGGCCACGGTGATCTGTGCCAACGGCGAGCCGATCCTCTATCTCGAGCGGGGTGGCCGCCGGGTGCTCAGCTTCACGGCGGCCCGGAAACGCCGGCTGGCCTCACCCGCACTCGCCGCGCTCCGGGGCCTCGCGCGCCGGGTCCGGCGCCGCAGCCTCCGCATCGAACAGCTCGACGGTGAGCCGGCAGCAGCCTCGCCCAGCGCCGAGCTCTTCCTCCGGGCCGGCTTTCGCTCCGACTACAAGGGATTGGTGCTCGATCGCTTCGATTGAGCGAGCAAGGAGGCCGACTCGAGAGTCGGCCGACGCGCAGCGAGGCGGAGCCGAGCGAAGTGCCGGAGCCCGAGTGCGAGCGAGGAGC
>JBDLIK010000442.1:0-3759 GCA_039714895.1 Myxococcota bacterium
GTCGCGAGCGTGTCCCGCAGGTAGGGGGCCTGGAGGAATGCCTGGCGCCAGGCACCCGCGGCGCCTTCCCGGGTGGCGGTCGCGTCGGTGCGGCTCTTCCCGGCGTCCTCGGGAAACTCGCCGCCGGCATCACGGCAGCACTCCAGCGCCCGCGCCATCCAGGCGTCGAGGCCGTGGTCCGCAGACTCGAAGCCGAGCACGAGCACGGACTCCCGGCCTCCGCCCGCGCCCGAGTTGGCCGCCTCGGTGGCGTCGAGCAGGCGGCAGTTGGAGGGGAACAGGCCGGTCTGCGAGAGCATGCGCACGGTCTCCGCCCCCCGCAGGAAGCCGTCCTCGCCCGAGAAGCGCACGGAGGTAGAGGCGCGGAAGGTCGGTCGGTCCTGCAGCCGCATCCAGGCCTCGACGATCACGCCCAGGATCCCCTCGGAGCCGACGAACAGGCGGTCCGGGCTGGGCCCCGCGCCCGAGCCTGGCAGCCGACGGGACTCTGTGATGCCGGTGGGGGTGACGACGCGCAGCGATTCCACGAAGTCGTCGATGTGGGTGTAGAGCGTGGCGTAGTGCCCGCCGGAGCGCGTGGCGATCCAGCCACCCAGGGTCGAGAACTCGAAGGACTGCGGGAAGTGCCGCAGGGTGAGGCCGTGGGGTCGCAGCTGGTCCTCGAGCGCCGGGCCCAGCACACCCGCCTGGATGCGTGCGCTCCGTGAGGTGCGATCGATCTCGAGGACACGGTCCAGGCGACCCAGGTCCAGGGACAGGACCCCTGCGTAGCTTTCCCGCAGGCCCCGCGCCTCCACTCCGCCCACCACGCTAGAGCCTCCGCCGTAGGGGATGACGGCCGCGCCGATCTCCGTGCACCAGTCGAGCAGACGCCGGACGTCGTCCTCTCCCTCCGGGAACGCGACCAGGTCGGGCGCACAGGCGAAGTCCCGGCGCAGGGCGCGCACGACATCTCGAAAGCTCTTGCCGTAGGTGTGAGAGGCGCGTTCGTAGGGGTCGCTGGAGCACAGCCCTGCCAGCGAGTCCGGAGCGGCGAGCCGCGGGGCCGGGAGCTTGATCTCGTCGAGTCGAGGAGGAGGGACGGCGGCCAGCTCGAGGCCGAAACGCTCGCCGAGGGTGCGCGCGATGCCCGCCTGCTGCGCCGCATCCGGGCCGGCGCCCTCCACCCCCCAGCCCCAGAACTTGCGACGACTCGCCACGGCGGCACCTCCGCGCTCACTCTACCGCGGCATGCCATTCGTGCGAGAATCCACGAGCGCGCCGGCAGCCTTGTGCGAGAATCCACCCATGTCGCGCCAGGGCCGAGTCTGGTACTGGCTCGGGGCCGCGAGCGTAGTGGGAAGCCTGGCGGCAACGACGGGCTGGTGGGTGACCGACCGCCTCGAGCAGCGCAACGATTTCTGCAACGCCTGCCACCTGCCCGACGGAGTTCCGCTGCACCTCGAGAGCCGTCGGGATTTCGACGCGCTCCTCCCAGCCTCCCTGGCGGCTGCCCACGGCTCGGCGTCCGTCGAGGATCGCGACGATCCCGCCTTTCGCTGCATCGACTGTCACGGCGGGACCGGGGCCCTCGGTCGAGCACGCGTCAAGCTGCTCTCCGCGCGGGACGCCTTCTGGTACGCTGTGGGCCACTTCGAGGAGCCCGAAGGCATGCGCTGGCCGCTCCAGGACGCCGACTGTCGGCGCTGCCACGCCTCGTTTTCCGAGGGGGAGGAGAGCGCGTCCGGGAACCCCCTCTTCCACGAGCTGGCCGTGCACAACCATCGCCTGGGCGTGGCTTGCGTGTCGTGCCACGTGGTCCATGAGCCCGGGCTCGCCGAGGTGGATTTTCTCGATCCGGCGCACGTGCGCGCGCGCTGTGCCGAATGTCATCCGGAATTCGAGGAGGGAACGAGATGAAGCTTCGTGCGCTCTGGCTCTGCGTGGGAGGATTCCTGTTGATGCCGCCGGTCGCGGCAGTCGCTTATCCGGGAGGAACGGCGGCCTTTCAGACCGATGCGGCGCCCTACTGTTCGGGGTGTCATTCCTCGCGGACGGTGGAGATGCTCACCGGCGCGCCGGAGGGCCGGGCCGAGAAGGAGTGGGTGGACAACAAGCACCTCCCGCTCATCGAGAAGGGAGAAGGGGGCTACGCGGAGCTCGATGCCTCCCAGCGCAGCGAGCTGATTCGACAGATCCAGGCCCTCGATGCTGCGTCGACGATCACTCTCGACGCGCCCTCCAAGGTCGCAGCGGGTGAGACCTTCCTAGTGCGCGTCTCCGTCACCGGGGGTGCCGGGCCGGTGGTGGGGATCGCCCTGGTGGACGGCGAGCATCGCTGGCTGGCACGGCCGGCCCCGAGCGCCGGCTGGCAGGTGGCGGCCCCGCCCGTCATCCGGGGGCAGGACGGAGCCGGGCAGACGGCCTGGCTCGACCGTCGGCCCGAGGCGTTGGACCGCAACCTCGCCTACGTGAACGTTTCGGGCATCGCCTCGGATGCTTCCGAGAGCGAGTGGGGCCACGCCGAGGTGGTCTGGCGGCTTGCCGCGCCCCGACAGCCCGGGGTCTATCCCCTGGGTGCCGTCTACTGGTATGGCACCGAGAAGGGCACACCCCTGGGCCACACCGTGGATCCGATCCGCGGCAAGCAGGTGCGCGGCGGCTTCACGGGCCACTCGGGCCGGATCCTCTTCGCGCCGCTGCGCAGGGTCACGGTGGAATGAGGGCGCCTGGGGCGCTCCTCGCGGTCTTCGTCGCCCTTGGCTGTGGCGAGGGAGCGACCCCCCCGGCGCCAGCCGTCGATGTGTCCGCCCTGGCGACCGCGCCGGCACCCGGCGTCGACGACGCGCGGCTGCGCGATGCGGATGCCGACCCGGACAGCTGGCTGACCCACGGCCGCAACTACGCGGAGCAGCGCTACAGCCCGCTGCGGCAGATTCACACGGGCAACGTCGGTGAGCTCGGCCTCGCCTGGTTCTTCGACACGGACACCACCCGGGGCGTCGAGGCGACGCCGCTCGTCTCGGACGGCGTGCTCTACACCACCGGCTCCTGGAGCGTGGTCTTTGCCGTGGACGCGCGCTCGGGCGAGCTCCTGTGGAAATACGACCCCCAGGTCCCCCGAGCGTGGGGGGGCAAGGTCTGCTGCGACGTGGTGAACCGCGGGGTCGCCCTCTATCGGGACCGGGTCTACCTCGGCACCCTCGACGGCCGGCTGATCGCCCTCGACGCATCCAGCGGAGAGGTGGTGTGGGAGGGGGTGACCGTCGACCAGACCCGCCCCTACAGCATCACCGGCGCGCCGCGGGTCGTGAAGGGCCGGGTGATCATCGGCAACGGGGGCGCCGAGTTCGGCGTGCGCGGATACGTGTCCGCCTACGACACCGGAAGCGGGGAGCTCGTCTGGCGCTTCTATACCGTGCCGGGTGATCCCAGCCAGCCCTTCGAGTCGCCGGCCCTCGAGCGAGCGGCCGCCACCTGGAAGGGGGGCGAGTGGTGGAAGGTCGGCGGAGGCGGAACGGTCTGGGATTCCATGGCCTACGACCCCGAGCTCGACCTCCTCTACGTGGGGACGGGCAACGGCTCGCCCTGGAGCCGCTACCTGCGCAGCCCGGGCGGTGGCGACAACCTCTACCTCTGCTCGGTCCTCGCCCTGCGCCCCGACACCGGCGAGCTGGTCTGGCACTACCAGACCACTCCGGGCGACACCTGGGATTACACCTCTACCCAACACATGATCCTCGCCGACCTCGAGATCGAGGGCCGGCCTCGCAAGGTCCT
>JBDLIK010000443.1:0-3758 GCA_039714895.1 Myxococcota bacterium
CCGCCCGGCGTGAACGCACAGGGCATGCGCTTGATGCCGTGGATGAAGTTCGAGCGCAGCATCTCGGGCGGACCGGTGATCTCGAGATCCGGGAGCCGCTGCAGCAGCTCGCGGAACACCACCGAGATCTCCCGCCGGGCGAGATTGGCCCCGAGGCAATGGTGCGCGCCCGGGCCGCCGAATCCCACATGCTCGTTCGGCTTGCGCGTCACGTCGAATCGGAAGGGATCCTCGAAGACGTCCTCATCGCGGTTGGCCGAGCCGTACCAGAGCACGATCTTCTCGCCCTCGCCGAGCTTCTGGCCGCCGAGCTCCGTGTCCCGGGTGCAGGTGCGCCGGAAGTGCATCACCGGCGAGGCCCAGCGCACGATCTCCTCCACCGCGGTAGGCGCCACGGCCTCGAAGTCGACCGCCCACTTGCGTCGCTCGTCGGGATTGTCGGAGAGCGCCTTCATTCCATGGCTGATGGCGTTTCGCGTCGTCTCGTTGCCGGCAGCCACCAGGAGCACGAAGAAGGAGGCGAGCTCCTGATCGCTGAGCGCCTCGTCGTCGATCTCGGCGTTGAGGAGCTGCGACGTGAGATCGTTCTTCGGGTTCTTCTTGCGCTCGGTCGCCAGCTCGTTCATGAGCTCCGCGAGCAGCCTCCCAGAAGTGAGCGCCGCGATCAGCGGGTTGGTCCCCTCCGCCACGTATTCCGGGTCGCCGAGGCCGAGGATGATGTTGGTCTGCTCGAAGACGAACTGCGTCTGACTCTCGGGAATCCCCATCATGTCGCAGATGATTCCCAGCGGAAGCGGCGCGGCGATTTCCGTGACGAAGTCGCACTCGCCCTTGTCGATCACGGCATCGACCAGCTCCGCGGCCCGCCGCTCGACGCCACCCTGGAGCCTTCCGAGTGTCTTGGGCGTGAAGCCGCGCGATACGATTCGCCGCAGGCGCCCGTGACGCGGATCGTCCATGGAGATCATCGAGCCGAAGAACTCGTTGAGCTCCGCGGGCAGGTCGGGAATCTGGATGCCCTTGCCCGAGCAGAAGAGGTCGCTCCGCCGGCTCGCCGTCAGCACGTCGGCATGACGCGTCACCGACCAATACCCCGGCCCCCGGGGCAGGGGCATCTCCGGCGGCGGCTCGAACTCCTCGTGGAACGACATCGGCCGCTCGCGGCGCAGCAGGGCGAACGCGCCCTCGCGCTCTTCGGCGGGAGCAGTCCAGAAGTCGAGCTGGTCCAGGTGGATGTCATCGACGCTCGCGGGCAGCTTGGGCTGGAACATGGTCAGGCCTCCTGGCGGGCGCGCCAGATCGCGAGATTCTCTCAAACCCGGAGGCCCCTGGCCAGCGAACCTCCGGTTCGGTGGGACTGGCCCGAGCTGGACGGCACGACCGCCTACGGCACCTGCCGGCCGTTGGCGTCATGCCAGTGCCCGTGCTCGACCGACCACACGCGCTTTGCGCCCCCATCCGTGGGAGCCGACGAGTAGAAGGCGGCCGCGATCAGGACCGCAACTGCAACCAGGACCAGACCCAGCAGGATCGGGAGCCCCCTCGAGTAGAGGGCCTCCTTCGCGGTCGCCTTGCCCTCACAGCAGCTCTTGTACTTCCTTCCGCTCCCACAGGGGCAGGGGTCGTTGCGGCCCACCTTCACGATTTCCGGCCTCCGCTCCCACCCCATGGTCTCATAGATTCCAGCAGCGGTGAAGGCGCCGGGAGGACACGCCGTCCTCAGGCAGGGGGCCAGTGGATGGGCGCCTGGGCCAGCGCAGAGGCCCGAGGCGCCTCCATCCGCGGTTTTGGCTTGCGCGGCCCGCGTTTTCGCCCGCATCATGTGCGGTTGGCCGATTTCCCCTCACCTCGTCGGAGTGAACCATGCTCTCGTGCCGCCGTTCCGGGTCGCTCTTCGCGCCGCTCGCCTTGCTCCTGCTCGCCGCTGCGCCGGCCTCCGGGTCGGCCGAGGACTCGGGGCAGGAGGACTGCGTCCGGACGGAACGCCTGCTCGGGACGCTCGAGTGGGCCACCTCGAGGGGCCGCGGCCTCGCGCACGGCCTGCAGCTCGCCGTCCAGCGCGTGGCGGAGCGCTACGCGGACCACTGCGTGGCGCTGAACCACCTCCAGGTGCTCGGCACGCACAACAGCTACCATATCCAGCCGCCCGCGTTCCTGATCGACGCCTACGCACAGGTCGAACCGGACGCGATTCAATGGGAGTACACCCACCTGCCCCTGGACCAGCAGTTCGAGGCTCAGGGCATCCGTCAGATCGAGCTCGACGTCTACGCCGATCCGGAGGGCGGGCTCCACGCCCAGTCTTTCGCCTTTGGTATCGTCCTCGGGGATCTGAGCGCACGCATCCCGGAGCTCGAGCCCCCCGGCATGAAGGTGCTGCACGTCGCCGACCTCGACGTGTTCTCCACCTGCCTCACGCTGGTCGAGTGTCTGGAGATCGTGAAGGCCTGGTCCGACACAAGTCCCGACCACCTGCCGATCATGATCCTCATCGAAGCCAAGTCGGAGCAGGGTCTCTTCATCGAGCCCATCCCCTTCGGCCCGGCGGAGTTCGACGACCTCGACGCCGAGATCCGCGGGGTCTTTCCGGACACCCGGCTCATCACACCCGACTCCGTGCGGGGCGGTGCGGCGACGCTCGAGGAGGCGGTGCTCACGCAGGGCTGGCCCACCCTGGCCGAAGCCCGGGGACGCGTTCTCTTCGCGCTCGACAACGGGGGCGCCACGCGGTTGGACTATCTCCAGGGCCACCCCTCTCTCGCGGGCCGGGTCATGTTCACGAGCGGCTCGCCCGGCGAGCCGGACGCGGCCTTCATCAAGCTCAACAACCCCTTCGACGCGTCGATCGCGGAGCGCGTCGCCGAAGGCTACATCGTGCGCACCCGCGCTGACGCGAACACCCTCGAGGCGCGCGCGAACTCGACCGAGCGCCGTGAAGAGGCGCTGCGGAGCGGCGCGCAGTTCGTCAGCACCGACTACCCCGTGCCAGATCCGCTCTTGAGCGAGTATTCGGTGCAGATCCCCGGGGGCATGCCGGGACGCTGCAACCCCGTCTACGCGCCGCCCGGCTGCCGCGACTTCGCCCTGGAGCCCGGTGGCTGGTGACCCAGCCGGTGAAGCGCGCCTCGCGGACCTGGCGGCCCGAAAACGAGAGGATGCGCACCCGCTCGAGGATCAGAGTCTCCACACCGGGATCCAGCAGCACGTCCGCAGCCTCGACGGCCCCGGTCGCTGGGGGTAGCGGCGTCACCAGGTCGGGCGCCTCGTCGAAGCCACCCTCCCCTCTCCCCCTTGGAGGTCGTAGAGCTCGCGGCCCGTTGCCAAGGCGGCTCAGGCCTGGGTCGCTCCAACGCCGCGCTTCGACCTCCGGGAGACGCTAGAGACGACGGCCAGCGCGCAGAGCAGTAGCAGGACCTGAGAAGGCTCTGCGACATACTCGATGCATGTGTCGAGGCATGCATCGGTGTTGTCCGCGTTGCCATCGTCGCACGCCTCGACGCCGGCCTGGACGAACCCATCCCCGCAGCCGGCCACCTCGCAGGAGCTCAGACAGCCATCCGTCTCGTCGGCGTTGGCGTCATCGCACGCCTCCACCCCGGTCTCGACGAACCCATCCCCGCAGACAGCTGCCACGCAGGTGTCCAGACAGGCGTCCGCATTGTCAGCGTTGGCGTCGTCGCACGCCTCGACCCCGGTCTCGACGAAGCCATCCCCGCAGCGAGCCACCTCGCAGGAGCTGAGGCAAGCGTCTGCGTCAT
>JBDLIK010000444.1:0-3749 GCA_039714895.1 Myxococcota bacterium
TCCGCCGCGCCGCGCCCGGCGATCGCCTCTGGAGCCAGGGCGGCGAGGCAGAGCCAGTGGGAGAGGGAGGGATAGCGGAACCCGGCCGGCAGGAGGGTCCCGCTGTCCAGGGCGTCGCGCAGGTTTCCGACGTGGTAGCCCTCGTCCCAGTGGAAGCCGAAGTCGATGCCGCGCACGCCCGTCGCAACGAAGAGGGTCATGGGCACCAGAGCGACGACGATCCACCGGCGAGCCGGCCCGGAGGCTCGGGGCGCTCGCGGCACGCAGCCATCTCCTGCTGGATCACGGGAACCTTCATCGGTCCCGAGCGAGATCCGAGGATATCAGCACCGTGGCGGCAGGGCCTTTGGTCGTATACTCGTCGCCTGGCCGTCGGGAGTCGCGCGCGTTGACCGAGCAGAGAACGGGCCCGCCGGGCCCCGCAAACTGGGGCGTGGCTGGCGCCCTCCTGGCCCTCGTCCTGGTCGGCGGCTACCTGCGTCTGTCCGGTCTCGCGCCCTGGCACCTGGCCTGGGACGAGGCCTGGCACCTCCTCGATGCCCTCCAACAGTCTCCAGCCGCGGTCCTGGAGCGCAACCTGCAGCGACAGGTCCATGGACCGGTTGGCTACCTGCTCTGGTACGGCGCCGCCCAGTTGACCACCAGCCCCTTCCTGCTGCGGTTCTCATCCCTGGTTCCGGGGCTGCTGCTCATCCCCGCCTGCTATCTGCTGGGTCGTCTGCTCCTGGGGCGCGGAGCCGGGATCTTCCTCGCCGTCATGGCGACCTTCTCCTACCGGCTGGTGGTGCTCGGGCAGGTCCTCCGACCCTACGCGCCCCTGCTGCTGCTGATCACACTGGCGCTGGTCGCGCTGCTCCTCTACGAACGCACGGGTCGGCGGCGGGCCCTCGTCGCCTACTTCGCCCTGGCGGCTCTCGCCTGTCTCACCCACGTGAGCGCACTCATTCCGATCTCCTGCATCGCGGGGCTCTGGGGGCTTCGCATCGCGCGGGGCCAGAGCGCCGAACGACGGCTGCTGCCCTGGATCGCGCTCCACGTCGTGCTCGTGCTCGGCAGCGCCAGCTACAGCTACGTACAGCTCTACTTCGCCGGAGGCGAGGCGGCAGACCCCAGCTCGAACCACCAGGCGTTCGTTCGCCACTTCTATTTCTTCCAGACCATGTTCCCCGAAGGCCCGACGGACGCACTCCGCCACCTCTACGATCTGCACCGCCTGCTCTTCTTCGCGCCGGATTCTCCGCCGTGGATCGGCTGGGCGGTGATCCTCCCCTCCGCGCTCGGAGTCGTGCTGTTGGTGCGGCAGAGTCGCTTCGATGTCCTCGCCCTGTCGGCGAGCGTGGTGGCGGGGGGTCTGCTGCTCGGCTGGCTGCATCTCTATCCCTTCGCGCCGACGCGGCATTCCGTCTATCTGGTTCCCTTTCTGCTCCTGCCCGCGGCCATGAGCGCCCAGTGGGTCGGCGAGCGTCAGCCCCTGCTGCTGGCCGGGTTCGGGCTCGGCGCGACGCTCCTGCTCTTCCCTCTTCAGCCCGGCGCTTATCGTCCGCTTCGGGTGGACTTCGATACGAAGCGGGTCGACCTCGAGCGCGCCTTCCAGCATCTGGCGACCGTTGCCACCGAGCGAGACGTCGTCGTGGTGAACCGCGTGGGAATGCTCTACCTGAACCTCGAGGAGCGGCTCTTCGAACGCGAGCTCGAGCACGTGGCCCACTCGCCCGACCATGCGCGCTACGAGTTCGACCGCTGGGTTGGGGCGGGAGAGGAGGAGCATCGCTACCGGGGCATCACCTTCTGGGGCTGCGACCGCGTGCACGAGTGGTCGTCGTTTCTGCGGGGCGGGCTGCCGGTCTTGAAGGAGTGCCTGCGCGGCCTTGCAGTGGCCCGCGGCAGCACCATCGACAAGCTCTGGTTCCTGGTGGAGAAGCCGGACCTGTTCCTCGTCCTGGCCAGCACGAACCCCCTGGCGGGAGTTTCGGGGCCCGGCCGGGAGGAGCTGCGCGGCCTGGCCCGCCACCCCTTCTGGAGCGTGCTGTTCACCGAGAGGATCGACTGGTTCCGGACCCCCACGACCGGGACCTTCTCGGTGCCGTGGAAGGAGGTCGAGGCCCAGCTCGGCCGGCGCCTCGAGCCGACTCGCGGGCGCCCGGGGGCGCGGATCCGGTGAGCGCGGCGCTGCGCAGTGTGTCGGTGCTCGCGGGGACCGCGGTGGTGCTCTACGCGGTCTTCGTGATCTATCTGGTGGCCGGCCCGCTCCACTCCGACGACCTCTGGTTCCACCTGACCCTGGGACGCCACTTCGTCGCCCACGGGCTCTGGTCCGGCTTCGATCCAGCCCTCCACACCGCCCACGCGGCGAGCCCCGTGCTGCACGAGTGGCTCTTCGATGTGGCGATCCATGGGCTGGAGACCCAGCTGGGCTTCGCGGGGCTGCGCGTCCTCCTGGCCGGGGGGGTTGCGATCATCCTGGGCCTGGCCTGGTCCACTCTGCGCCGAGAGAGCGCGGGGCCGATGGCCGCCTACGCGGCCATGGCGGTGTTCCTCTCGCTGTCCTGGTGGCGGCTCCACGAGCTGCGCCCGCACCTCGTCTCCATCGCCTTCACGCTCCTCTTCGTGCGGCTGCTCGTCCAGCCCGAGAGCCCGCCTTCCTGGCGGCGCGTCTGGATCGGCGCGGTCCTCGGCGGCGTCTGGGCGAACCTGCATCCGGGCTTCATCCTCGGCCCTGTGCTGCTTCTCGGCGCCGCCATCGGCTGTGCGATCCGTGCTGCGCTGTTCTCTCGCCTGCCCGGCGAGCGAGCCGCCGCCGGATCCGAGGCGCGCAGAGGCTGGCGCCTCGGTGGAGCCGCGGCACTCACGCTCGTCGCCACCCTGATGAACCCCCGCGGCTTCCATCAGCACCTCACCTTCTTCGAGTTCCGGAGGGACACGGCGTTGCCGGCCCTGGACGAGTGGCCTGGGTTCGATCCCTTTGGCTTCACGGACGTGGGCAGCAGCTTCGGCGGCTTCGAGTGGATGGTGGCCGAAGGTCTGCTGTTGCTGACCGTGAGCGTGGCCGCAGCCGGCCTCTGGCGTCTGCTCCGCCACCCTTCGGCCGAGAGCTTGCGGGCGGTGGATCCCGTGGCGCTCCTGCTGGCGGGACTCTCGCTCGTCGCAATGCTGGTGGCGATGCGCTTCAGCTGGCTCGCCGTGCTTCCCCTGCTGTTCCTCCTGCGCGCCCAACGGGAGGGCGCCCGAGGACTCCCCTGGCTCGCCTCTCCGCGCCTCGCCGCCGGCCTGGCGAGCCTGGCCGTCGCCCTGGCGGTGGCCTTCGGGGCGTTGGCCCGCTACGGACAGTTCGCCGTGGTGAATCCCTCCAGCTGGGCGGCCTCGTCCTACACGGCTGCCAAGTACTTCGCTCCGGGGATGCAATTCCTCGGCGAGACCGGCGTGGAGGGGAACGTCTTCAACAGCTACCACGCGGGGGGCTTCCTCGGATACTGGCTGTCCCCACGCCTGCGAGCCTTCATCGACGGGCGCAACGAGGCCTATCCCCCCGAGGTCCATCGCGACTACGAGCGCGTGATCCTTCGGCGCGGTGCCGCGGGAGACGGGGACCTGCTCGGGCTCCTCGATCGTCGCCGGGTGGATCTCTTCCTCGGGGACGGGTACCCCTTCGGGTTGAGCCAGGGGCCGCGCTACTACACGGCAGCTCATCTCTGGGAGGCGCCGGGCTGGATCCTCGTGTTTCGATCGGTGGATCATGCCGTGTACCTGCG
>JBDLIK010000445.1:0-3747 GCA_039714895.1 Myxococcota bacterium
GAGCGCGGCTTGGACGCAGCTTCACCACGTCACGTACCCCCTGGAGTCGAGGACGAACTCATACGGAGTCCCGTCGACGAGGACGCGTCTGATGAAGCCCTTTGCATTGCGTTCCAGGGTCACCGTCTCCACCTGGTAGCGGCATGCTTCGCTCTGAGTGAAGAAGAGGCTGGTCGTCCCACTGAGGGAGTAGACTTCCAGGAAGAAGAGAAACTGGTTGAGGGGCTCCGCGTACCCTTGGAGCAACCGCTCGAACCCGAGCTCCATCGTCTGCATCGAGTTGGAGAGGTATTGGTTCGCGATCGAAGCGAAGAACTCCTGGGGCGCGGATCGGAACAGTCCCGTATCAGATCTCTCTTCGATCTGGCTGCGAAGAAATTGCTGTGAGTCTGCGCCGGCGCGCTCGACGAGCTCTGCCTGGCGCGCTGCAAGGGCCGGATTGTTCCGGATTCCGTACGCGTTGACGACGTGGTTGAGCTCGTGCTGGAGGACGGAGCAGAAGGCCGAGACTTCGATCGGCTCTGAATCCGCAGGAAACTGGTTCGCGACCACCGCACCCACCCGCAGACCCGAGATGTTCACACCCTGTGAGCCACGGATGAGCATCCACCAGCTTCCGTCTCGGTTTCGAGGTGTTCCCAGGCAGGGGTTGTGCACACTGATCCGCGTCTCGTTGTGGAGCGAGGCTGGGATCGCGTCGCGGAGGTCTTCGATCGCCTGGAGCTGAGCTTCGTCGAGACAGTTGTTGTCCAGTACGAGCAGCCCATCCCGCCTGACGAACTCCGCATAGCGGCCGTGGAAGCCGGTGTCGGCAACGAAGGAGTGCGCATCCAGCGGCTTGATGTCCCGCATGATCTGATAGAGCTGCGCACGAATCGTTGCGAGCAGGGGCCTGGCTTGGACGTCGATCGTCACGTTCTTCCGCAGGAAGTAGGGATAGCGGGCGATCTCGGACCTGAGGGAACCGTAGATCTCGCGGCGGGAAGCTTCGGAGAGCCCTGTGCCCCGGGTAGCGATCTCTGCGAGCAGCTGCATGGTGTTCACGACCGTCTCTCGGAGCGTGACGCTCGCCGCGGCCGCGGCGCCCAGCTTCGCTCCGCGTTCGGCGAAGAGCTTGCCGATCCTCGCAGCCAGAACCGGCGCCAGGGCGCCTTGGAGCTTCTCTCGGACCTGCTGATCGCTCCCATGGAGCGTGGCTCTCGACAGCCAGACGTGGAGGAGATTGGGGAATGGCCGCTCGAGCTCGAGGAAGTATGTGCCGAGGAGGTCGGCGAGATCAGAATCCGTGCACTCTTCACTCGCGATCACAGCCATGGCATCTGAGCCGGCCGATCCCCTCGCCAGCTCCGGACCTCCCGCTAGGGTGTCGAGCGCGGCGAAGAGCTTGTCCCGATCCGACGGGATCTCCGACGCGGCCACCGGGAACGCCGCGATCGCCAACGTCAGAACCGATCCCAGCCCCAGCAGAGCCACGCGCATTCTCTCAGGGTAGCCTGCGGTTCCAACGGCGCCTTCTAGGACGCCAGCAGCGTGCCTGGGGACCATACGGCGCTTTGCAGGCCGCCAGGCCGTGTGCTTGTCTCTCTCCGATGCAGCTTCCGGGGCCCGAAGGTGAGCGCGATCTCGTGGTGAGCGCAGCGCGTTCATGAACCCCGACGTCATCGTGGTGGGATCCGGGCCCGGCGGTGTCAACGCCGCCGCGCGCCTGGTCGAGGCAGGCCGCAAGGTCCTGCTGCTGGACTACGGCAACCGGGACGCACGCTACGCCCCTCTCATCCCGGCCCGGTCCTTCGCCGACCTGCGGCGTTCCGATCCCGGCCAGCACCGCTATCTGCTGGGAGACCGATACGAGGGGATCCCGCTCGGCGACGTCCGGGTGGGAGCTCAACTCACCCCTCCCCGGCTGCACGTCTTCTCGGACGTTCACGAGCGGCTCCCGATCGATTCAGCGGACTTCGCGGCCGGTGCGAGCCTCGCGAGGGGTGGCTTCGGGGCGGCCTGGAGCGCGGGGGTCTTCCCCTTCTCGGACGAAGAGCTGGCGGAGACCGGCCTGGACCTGGACACCCTTCGTCCCCACTACGATGCCGTCGCCGAGCGCATCGGCGTCTCGGGGCCGCGCGACGACCTCGAGCGCTTCTTCCTCGCGAGTCCGTCCATGCTGCCTCCCCTCGAGGTGGACTCCAACGCCGAGGCGATCCTGGCGCGCTACCAGCGCAAGAGCGCATCGCTTCAGGCGCAGGGTCTGTTCCTGGGCCATACCCGTCTTGCGGTGTGTTCGCGACCACACCGCGGGCGCGGCCCTGAGCGCTATCTCGACCTCCCCTACTGGGCTGACGTCGATCGCAGCATCTACCGGCCCCAGTGGACCCTCGAGGAGCTCGAGCGGAGCAGCCGCTTCGAGTACCTCGATCGGCGCTTCGTGGATTCCTTCGAGGAGCAGGACGGCCGTGTTCAGGTGCGCGCTCGGCATGCTGACTCGGGCCTTCTGGAATCCTGGGAGGCCGGCGCCCTGGTGCTCGCCGCGGGCACCTTCGGAACCGCAGCCATCGTCCTGCGCTCGCTCGGTCGCTACGACGTCCCGGTTCCGATCCTCTGCAACGGCTACGCGTATGCGCCCACCGTCAATCTCGGCACCTTCGGACGGCCGGTGCGCGAACGCACCCATGGGCTCGCCCAGCTCACCGCCATGCTGCGCATGCAGGGCACCCGCGGCGACTGGCTCCAGGTGCAGACGTTCTCGTATCGGTCGCTGCTCACCTTCAAGCTGATGAAGGAGTCCCCCCTCGCCATGGGGGACACGCTCCGGATCATGCGGTCGTTGATCCCCTATCTCACGATCCTCGGAATCCACCACCCGGACCGACCCACACCGGAAAAGCGCTGCAGCCTGCGCCGGGGAGAGGCGGAGGGCCCCGATCGTCTCGAGGTGGTCTACGCGCCTGCCGCCGAGGAGATTCGAAGCCAACGCAGGGCCGAACGCCAGGCTCTGCGCGGCTTCCTGCGCCTCGGCTGCCTGCCTCTTCGCATCCTACGGCCGGGCCATGGTTCCAACATCCACTACGGAGGAACCTTCCCGATCCGGCCGGAGGGCGGCGATCTGACCTGTACCCCGGAGGGCCGGCTGCGAGCGACGCGGGCGGTCCATCTCGCCGACGGCTCGGTGTTCCCCTGGCTGCCCGCCAAAGGGCTGACCTTCACGCTGATGGCCCAGGCCGATCGCGTGGGCAGCCTGCTGGCCCGAACCGTCGGGAAGACCGCGTGACGCCTCCGCGGTTTCATCGGCCGGGCAGAGAGGCTCGCGCGCTGCAAGCCATCACTACGCTGCTGGTGCTCGGCCTCGTCTGGGGCTTCCTGCTGCTCCACTTCGATCCTTCTCTTCTGTTGCTCGATACGATGAATGCAGGCGGAGACACTCCCTCCTTCCTGAGGCCGATCCACCACCTGCGCGACGTGCTGCTCCCCGCCGGTCAGCCCCAGGGCTGGGATCTCGCGAACTTCGCGGGGTACCCGCCCTATCAGTTCTATTTCTTGCCTCCCTCGCTCGCGATCGCGCTGCTCTCCTACCTGATGCCCCTCAACGTGGCGTTCAAGCTCTTCACCGTCCTAGGCACCTTTGCGCTGCCGCTTGCAACCACAGTGGCCCTGCTCGCCCTGCGCCTCCGCTTCCCCATCCCAGCGATCGCGGGGGCGGCCACGCTGCTCTTCCTGTTCAACGAGGGCAACTCGATGTGGGGAGGAAACATCCCC
>JBDLIK010000446.1:0-3745 GCA_039714895.1 Myxococcota bacterium
CGCTCCTGATTCAGCCTGACGGCGCCCTGCGCAACGAGTCTCCTTGCCTCCCGGTTGGAGACGTTCATCGACTGAGCGATCAGCGCCAAGACTCCCATGCCCCCGGGGCCGGCTACCAGCGTCACCTCGGGGATTTCCTCGGGAAGCTCCTTTTTCTGGACCACCCTACGGAAGTGATCGGCGGCGGCCGCCGCCGCCTCGGGGCCATGACAGCGGGCCACCAGCCGCTCTGCCAGCGCCTGCTTGAAGGCCATGGGGCTGCCCTCGCCCCGCCCGACGGCCTGGCGTTCGGCGCGAAGCTCCTCCCACTCACCGAGGCCGAGCTGGTCGAACCAGGTGAGCATCTGCGGATCCGAGATTCTCATCGCCTTGCCGTAGATCTCCTCGGGGGCCTCGCGGATGCCGATGGCGTTGCCCAGGCTCTTGGACATCTTCTCCCGGCCGTCGGTCCCCACCACCAGGGGAAGCGTGAGGACCGCCTGGGGGGGCTGGTCGTAGTCGCGCTGGATCTCTCGGCCCATGAGCAGATTGAAGGTCTGGTCGGTCCCTCCGAGCTCCACGTCCGCCCGGAGGGCCACCGAGTCGTAGGCCTGGACGAAGGGGTAGAGAAGCTCGTGGACCGAGATGGGCTCCTCGGCCTGGAAGCGCCGAGCGAAGTCGTCCCGTTCGAGGAGCTGCGCCACCGTACCGCGTGAGCACAGGCGGACGAAGTCCGCCGGACTCATGCAGTCCATCCATTCGCTGTTGTACCGAACCTCGGCGCGTGAGACGTCCAGGAAGGTCTCGACCTGGTCGACGTAAGTGGCGGCGTTGGCGCGGATGGCTTCGTCGTCCAGCGGTGGACGGGTCTTCTTGCGGCCCGAGGGATCACCGATGCGGGCCGTGAAGTCGCCCACCAGGAAGATCGCCGTATGCCCCAGGTCCTGGAAGCAGCGGAGCTTGGCGAGCACGACGGTGTGTCCGATGTGGATGTCGGGAGACGAGGGATCGAGCCCGAGCTTGACCCGCAGCGGACGATCCTTCCGCAGCGCGACGGCCAGCCGCTCGGAGAGACCGGCCTCGCCCACGAAGCTCTCCGCGCCCTCCCGCACCCGCGCGAGCTGACGCGCCACCTCCTCGGCGATGGCCCGCTCGCTCACGGCCCACCCCGCCGGGGCACGCGATGCCAGCCCGCTTCGGTCAGCACGGCATCCACCCCGCGATCGTCCGGCCCATGGGGCACCTCTTCGATCAGCTGCCATGCGAAGCCCACCCCCACCACCACCAGCCCGGCGGGGCGCGGCGCCGGGATCGTCCGGTCCCAGTAGCCCGCCCCCCGGCCGAGCCGATGACCCGCCCGGTCGAACGCCAGGCCCGGCACCAATACGAGGTCTCCCGGGAGCAGCGACCGCGCCGAACACCCGAACGGGGGCTCGGGCACACCGTAGCGCCCGGGCACCAGTTGCTCCCATTCGATTTCCACCACGATCTCGAGGACACCGCCGGCGCTCATGCGCGGGAAGGCCGGCGGGACCCCCGCCGCCCGCACGGCGGAGTAGAGCGCCCGGCTCGGCAGCTCGTCGGGCAGAGCCCCGTAGAGCACCACCACCTGCGCAGCGGCCAGCTCGGGGCTGGCGGCCAGGTGGCCCGCTGCCGCCCGGGCCGCACGCTCCGCGTCGGCCGCAGACCAGCGGGGCCGGGCTGCCATCCGACTCCGCAAACGGCGTTTGCGAGTCGCGAGCCGGGAGGGCTCCGCCGCCACCGTTCCCCCTGCAAGCCGTCGGCTTCTCGCGCGCCCGGACCGGGGCGAGGGGTCAGCTGGCGGCGAGGCCGTTGTCGGACTCCGACTCCACCAGCTCGATCAGGGCCTGGAGGCGTTCGTCGTCCTCCGGTGCGGGCGCCGCCCATCGCTTCGGCGCCTCGCCCCGGCTCACCAGCCGGTTTGCCAGGTTGAGAGCCGCCAGCACGGCCAGATCGAGGCTATCGACGGTGCCGGTGCGCTGACGGATGCGTCCCATGGTCTCGTCCACCAGCGTCGCCGCGCTGCGGACCACCGACTCGTCGGCGTCGCTCCGGACCCGGTACTCGTGCCCCAGGATGCTCACCGGGATCGAGCGCTTGGTGGACATCAGCTGCCGGAGACGCCGAAGCGGGCGTCGAGGTGCTCGATCTGGGAGATCAGCTCATCGACGCGCTTGCCGACGTCCTGCCGCCGTTGGTTGAGCTCGAGGATCTGGCCCTCGAGGACGCCGATTCGGTGGTCCCGGTCACCAAGCTCCCGGATCAGCCGCGCGTTCTCCTGACGGAGCGCTCGCTGCTGCTCTACGAGCTTCGTCACCGCCTGCTCGAGGCGATCGAAGCCGTAGGTGGTGCCGGCCTGAATGGAAATCGCGTCCCCCCCGACGGTGTGATCGTACCGACCCGCGGCTCGTGTCGTCAAGGCGCAACGCGTGCCGTGGTCGATGGTTTTCCGCGCGCGCGCCCGTCGGCCCCGAGGGGCGGCGGCTCACGCGGTTCGGGACTGCAGTCTCGACTCCCCCCGCAGGTAGAGATCGACCGCCCGCGCGGCTTCGCGCCCCTCCCACTGGGCCCACACCACCAGGGACTGTCCCCGTCGGCAGTCGCCTGCCGCAAACACGCCCGCCTCGCTGCTCGCGAAGCTCCTCGGGTCGGCTCGGACGTTGCCGCGTGGGTCGAGCTCGACACAGAGTCCCTCGACGAGCCCGGTGTGTACCGGATGCACGAACCCCATGGCCAGCAGAACCAGGTCGGCGTCCAGCTCGAACTCGCTTCCCGACACCTCACGCAGGGTGTTCATGAGCGGACGCTCCAGGCGGTCTCGCTCGAACTCCACTCGCACGCCGTGCAGCTTCTTCACGCGGCCCCCCTCCCCGGAGAGGCGGGTCGTCGAGAGTGCGTAGAGCCGCTCGCCCCCTTCGGCGTGCGAGCTCGAGACGTTGAAGTAGTACTTCTTGGAGAGCGGCCAGGGCTCGGAGACGTGGCGCCCGTCGGGGGGTCGCGGGAGCAGCTCGAGGGAGGTCACCGACCGTGCGCCCTGACGGTGGGAGGTACCGATGCAGTCGGAGCCCGTGTCCCCTCCGCCGAGGACCACGACGTGGCGGCCGGTGGCCAGGATGGCCTCATCCTCGTCAACCGAGTCGCCCGCCACCCGGCGGTTCTGCTGGGGGAGGAAGTCCATGGCGAGGTGCACGCCGTCGAGCTCGCGGCCGGGCACCTCGAGCTCCCGGGGCTCTTCCGAGCCGGTGCACAGCAGCACCGCGTCGAAGCTCCGTCGCAGCTCTGCGGGAAGCAGGTCGACACCCACGTGAACACCGGTCTGGAAGAGCACCCCCTCTTCGCGCATCTGCTCGAGCCGACGATCGATCACCGATTTCTCGAGCTTGAAATCCGGAATCCCGTAGCGGAGCAGGCCTCCGATCCGATCGCTCTTCTCGAAGACCGTGACGCCGTGGCCCGCGCGGCTTAGCTGCTGAGCGGCGGAGAGCCCGGCCGGGCCGGAGCCAACCACCGCCACCGAACGGCCGGTCCGCCGCAGAGGGCGCAGCGCCCGGATCCAGCCCTCCTCCCAGCCCCGGCGCACGAGCTCCCATTCCACCTGCTTGATGGAGACCGGGTCCTGATTGATGCCGAGCACACAGGCCTGCTCGCAGGGCGCGGGGCACACCAGCCCGGTGAACTCCGGGAAGTTGTTGGTGGAGTGCAGGCGGTGGAGGGCATCTTCCCACTTGTTCCGGAATACCAGGTC
>JBDLIK010000447.1:0-3740 GCA_039714895.1 Myxococcota bacterium
CCGGACTCGATGCAGCCTTTGATGACACCCCGGGCAACCATGTCGACGCGGGTGTTGGAGACGACGTTCATCATGACCGCGATCTTCTCCACACCGGGTTTCCCGAGGATCAGCCGGGTGAGCTCCTGGGCCTTCTTCACGCTGGGGTTGCCGCCGATCTCGCAGTAGTTCGCCGGCCGCCCCCCCTGCCGGCGCACGGCATCGAAGAGCGTCAGCGAGCCCCCGCCCGCCCCGATCACCAGGCCCAGGTTGCCGTCGAATTCCACCACGTTTCCCGCCACCCCCCGGTGGTCCACCTCGTTCACCTTGCGGCCGGCGATCTCGAAGGGCGTGGGCGGGCGCGCCTGCCGGGTCTCGTCCTCCCCGATGCCGAGCTCTCCGAGGAGTTTGCGGTGACGCCCTCGCGCCTCGGCCTCCAGGTCCACGTGCCCGTCGAGAACGACGAAGCGGCCGTCCTCCAGGCGGGCCAGCGGATTGATCTCGGCGAGGGTGAGGTCGTACTCGAGGAAGACCCGGCAGAGCTCGAAGACGATGGGCGTGAGACGGTTCAGGTCGCGACCCGAGACACCCACCGCGCCGATGGCCTCCTTGGCGATGCGCGGCGAGAGCGGCAGGATCGTCGAGAAGTGGGTCTTCGAGACGTGCTCGGGATGGGTCTGGGCCACCTCTTCGATGTCGATGCCACCCATGTCGCTGAACAGCAGCACGGGGAGCTTGCGGCGGCCGTCCCAGGTCACCGAGGCAAAGTACTCCTGGGACACCGGGCTCTTCTCTTCCACCAGCACCGCGCGAGCCGTCTCGCCGCGCACGACGATGGGGAGCACCGCCTCGTAGGCGGCCGCGGCCTCGAGGGGGGTATCCGCGAAGCGGACCGCACCGGCCTTCATGCGACCGCCGGAGAGCACCTGGCTCTTGACGACCACCGGTCCGCCGATGTCGTTGGCGATGCGTCGAGCGTCGTCGGACGAGTCGGCCAGCTCGCTGCTGCCGAGCGGCATGCCGTGGCGGGCGAACAGCGCCTTGGACTCGTACTCGTAGAAACGCATGCTCCCCTCGCGGGCCCCGGCGGGGGGTCGGCCTCGCCCCCTCCGACCGCATAAGCCCGCGTACTCTAATGCGTTTCACAGGCCCGAGCAAGCCGCCAGCGAGCCCGCGAATCGGGCTCGCCCCGCCGCTTTGCAGCTTCGATAGACTGCTTGGCCCGACCCTTCGAGGAGCCGAGATCGCCATGGCCCAGGTGCGCGCCTACTCCATCAATGCCGACGACATCGCCAAGGAACGAGAACGGGTCGGAGGGGAGGTCGAGCAGGTGGACGTGTCCCGCGTCATCAAGCTCGACACCCTCGAGCTCCGTCCCATGGGCCCCCGGGACGTGCACCTGCGCATCCTGGCGGCGTCGGCCGAGCACAATGTCGACCACGCCGCGCTGGCCGACACCGTGAACATCGCCGAGAGCCGGGGCGGCAAGATCTACCCCGGCAACTCCGCGGTGGGGGAGGTGCTCGCAGCGGGGGAGGAGGTCGGCGGCTTCAAGAAGGGCGACGTGGTGCTCACCCACTGCAACGGACTCCCCGACGCGTACGGCTACCCCCAGCGCATCTGGGCCTACGACACCGACGACTCGGTGGGCTGGTACGGGGAGGAGGCCGTGGTGGGAGACTGGCAGATCGTTCCCGCGCCCCTCGATTGCGGTCTCGACCTGTGGGAGATCGCCGCGCTGCCGCTGCGGGCGCCGACGGCCTACCACCTCTGGCGCCGCGGTATCGGGATCTATCGTCTCAAGGTCTCTCGGGAGCAGCGGGCCGTGCTGAACGTCCTCGGCTTCGGAGGCGGGGTCTCGGAGCTCTTCTTGATGCTCGCGCGCGCCGAGGGGCACAACGCCTTCTTCTGCTCGGGCACTCCCGCCCGCCGCAAAGCCCTCGAGAAGCTGGGCATCGTCGGCATCGACCAGAAGGCCTTCCACCGCTTCGCCGGCCGGGACGACCTCCGGGCCTTCCGCAAAGAGGTCCGCAGCCTCACCGGGGGCGAGGACATGCACCTCGTGTGTGACATGCTGCGCGGTCCGGTCTTCGAGGCGGGCTTCGCGGTGACCGCGCGCCAGGGCGTGAACCTCTCCGCCGGCTGGCAGCTCTCCCAGCGCATCCAGTACAACTCGACCCTCGCCTCGGTGAAGCAGATCACCCTCGATCACACCCACTACGAGACTCCGCTGGGCGTCGCCGCGGCGACGGAGCTCTATGGCAGCGTCTTCAAGCCCACGGTCCACAGCGAGATCTACGCCTTCGAGGACCTGCCCCGGGCGTTCGCGGAGATGCATCGCAACACCCAGACGGGCATCCCGATCGTGCGGGTGGCGAAGGAGATGCCCGAGTCGGTGAGGAAGTTGGCCTCCTGAGCGCCCGGCTCTGGCCGGACTCAGCGGCGAGCGGTTGCCGGGCGGAGCCGAGCCAGGGTCTCCTGGGACGGATCCATCTCGAAGGTCATGAGCGTGGCGCCGCTGGCAAAGCCGCCTCGAGCCAGCCCGGAGAGCGTCGCCGCGAAGTGCCGCCAGCCTGCCTCGGCTCCACCGCGACCCAGCGCCGCTCGGAGTTTCGGGGGAATCTCGATGCCCAGCCGGGCCATCACCCGGTCCGCGTGGCGCTCCGAGAGGAGGGGCATCACCATGGGGACCAGAGCGACCGCGGGGTGGCACCGTTCGATCTCGGCGGAGATCGAGGCGCAGCCAGCGGGAGGCGGCCAGGCGCGGGATGCGGTCGGGCCGCTGGATGACGTCCACGGCGTCCACGTGGCCCGCGAGCCCCTGGGCCCGGCGCTGCAGCACCGCGGGCTTCCACTTGCGGGGTGGGGTGATCTCGAGGGAGAGGGGGAGCTCCCCCCTGTGGAGCTTCCCGGCAAAGCGCGACATCTCCCGAGCGTCGGCCCTCGGCCGCGCGCAAGCAACGTCGAAAGCCTGAAACGAATCGTTCAGCCGGACTGATCGTCCGGCCTGACCCAGGATCGCAAAGAGAGCGCAAGCGCCGATAGGCGCGCGCAGCGAGGCCTAGCCGAGCGAAGCCTGTGGTGCCTGCGGGCTACGCCCGCAGGCGGACCCACAACTTCAGGCGTAGTGGCTGCGGCGCTTCACGATCACTTCCCGCTCGAGCTCGAAGATCGGGACCTTCTTCCAGCCCGGCGGCGCGGCGTCGGAGCTGGCCCCCTCTTCACGCACGAACTTGTGGCCGAGCAGGCGCGTCTCGACGACACCGAGGTCCGCGCGTTCGTGGTCGCGCTTGCCGAGGACCTCCGTGGCGGCGAACACCGTATCCCCCGCGAAGAGCGGCGCCGTATGACGCCCCGTTCGGTAGCGGAGATCGCCGAGGGAGTTGTCGGCCACATCCGGGCAGGAGAGCCCCAGACAGAGCACGAAGGGGATCCCCCCGAAGATGATGAGCTGTCCCCCCACGTACTGCTCGGGGTCGAGGTCGATCATGTACTGGTTGCAGTGGACCTGGCTGGTGTTGTCGAGGATCGCGGTGAGGTAGATGTGCTCGTCGGTGATGGTGCGGCCCCGCGAGTGCTCGATGCGGGTGCCCGGCTCGAAGTCCTCGAAGTAGGTGTCGGCGTTGGAGAGGTGGGCCATGGCCTTGTAGTCCCGAGCGGGGTCGTAGTCCGGCAGCCACGGGAGACAGGCGATCGCCTCGGCCGCGATCTCGCCCGCCTGCACCGGGGCCGCGTCGTCGCCCTTGTAGACCTGCACCTTG
>JBDLIK010000448.1:0-3735 GCA_039714895.1 Myxococcota bacterium
TCCGCCATCCAGCCCATGATGCGCGCGTTCGTGTAGACGTCGGGGGCGGGAATGTCCACGTCCGGCCCCACGAAGTCCGCCATGGCGCGCATGTAGGCCCGGGAGAGGCGTTCGAGCTCGAGCCTCGAGAGGCGCTTGGGATCGACGCTGACGCCTCCCTTGCCCCCGCCGTAGGGAAGCCCGACCACTGCGCATTTGATGGTCATCCACAGGGCGAGGGCCTGGACCTCCTCGCGGGTCACGTTGGGGTGGAAGCGGATGCCACCCTTGGCGGGCCCCCGGATGTCGTTGTAGCGGCAACGGTGGCCCACGAAGTATCGGGTGGATCCGTCGTCCATCCTCACCGGGAGCGAGGCGGTGAGCATGGCCCGGGGATGGCGCAGGGCTGCGATCACCTCGTGGCCGACCCCCGCATCCTTTCCGATCCGCTCCACCCGGGCGACGGCATCTTCGAAGACGTCGGTGCTGCTCACTGGTCCTCCTCCAGAGTGGGTCGCTCAGCGGGTCCAGGCCAGGAAACGCTGGAAGGCGCGGGCCACGCCCGGGGTGAGCCGGGTGCGCATGTACGCGTTCGCGGCGGCCTTGATGCCCTCGGCCTGGGTGGGATAGGGGTGGATCACGCCGGCGAGGGTTCCCAGGCCGACCTTCCCGACGATGGCGAGGGTGATCTCGCTGATCATCTCGCCGGCGTGGGAAGCCACCACCGTCGCCCCCAGGATCCGACCGCTGCCCTTCTTGACGTGGACCTTCACGAAGCCCTCGTCTTCATCATCGCATACCGCGCGGTTCACCTGCGCCAGAGGAATCTGGAAGGTGTCCATCTCGATGCCCCGGGCGCTGGCGTCGCGCTTGTAGAGCCCCACGTGGGCAATCTCGGGATCGGTGTAGGTACACCAGGGCATCACCAGCGACGAGAGGCGCAGGCGCCGGAAGAAGAGCGCGTTCTGCACCACCAGCTTGGCGGCGGCATCCGCCGCGTGGGTGAACTTCCAGCCCATGCAGACGTCGCCCACCGCGAAGATCCGGGGCGCCGTGGTGCGCAGGTGGTCGTCCACGTGGACGCCCTTGCGCTCGTCGTACTCCACTCCCACGGACTCCAGACCGAGCCCCTGCACGTTCGGGGCACGCCCCGCACCCACCAGGACCTCGTCCACTACGACGGCGCGCTCACCGCCGTCCGCGCACGCGTAGTGCAATCGTTTGCCCTCGGCGCTGCTCGAGACCTTCTGGATGCGGCAGCCCAGCACCAGCTCCACACCGTCGCGGCGCAGCGAGGCCTGCACGATGGAGGCCGCGTCGGGGTCCTCCCGGGGGAGGACGTGGTCGGTGTCGTTCAGGAGGGTGACCTCGGATCCCAGCCGGCGGAAGGCCTGGGCGAGCTCGCAGCCGATGGGGCCGCCGCCGATCACGGCCAGGCGGCGCGGCCGCTCGGTCAGGTTGAAGACGGTCTCGTTGGTGAGGAAGCCGGCCTCCGCCAGGCCCTCGATGGGGGGCTGCAGGGCCCGGGCGCCGGTGGCAATCACGGCCTTCCGGAAACGCAGAGTGGTGCCGGCCACCTCCACGGCGTCGGGTCCCACGAAGCGTCCGTCGCCCAGGAAGACGTCCACACCGAGCTCGTGCTGGTAGCGGTGCGCGGAGTCGTCTTCGCTGATGCGGGCCCGGATGCTGCGCATGCGCGCCATGGCCGCCGCAAAGTCCGGCTCCGCCCCGGCCCCTGGCCCGAAGCCCAGCGCGCCCGCACTGCGCGCCTCCTGGACCCGGCGCGCCGAGCGGATGACGGCCTTGGAAGGCACACATCCCACGTTCAGACAGTCGCCGCCGAGGAGATACCGCTCCACGAGGGCCACCCGCGCGCCGAGTCCGGCCGCCACCGCGGCGGTGATCAGGCCGCCCGTGCCGGCGCCGATCACCACCAGGTTGTAGCGGTCGGCCGGCTCGGGGTTGGTCCAGTCGGACGGGTGGACGTTCGCGAGGAGCTGCTGGTTGTGCTCGTCTCGCGGCTCGACCTCGGGGATCCCTTGCATGGTGTCTCCATCGGGCGCGAGCCTCTAGGCCTCGCCGGTCGCGTCGCGCAGCGCCCGGCGCGCGATGCGGGTGACGAGGGTCGTGACGACCACGGTCGCCACGAGCCCCAGGATCAGGACCGACCAATATCCGGCGCCCCGGTCCACCGCTGCGCCCCCGGCGAGCGCGGCCACGTCTCCCGCCAGCTTGCCGTAGTAGACGTAGAGCAGCGTTCCCGGAAGCATCCCCGCGCAGGCCAGGAAGTAGTCCACGAAGCGGACCCGGGTGAGGCCAAGCCCGTAGTTGAGCAGGTTGAACGGGAAGACGGGGGAGAGGCGGAGCAGGAAGACGATCCGGCGCCCCTGCTCTCCCACGGCGTGGTCGATGGACGCGAAGCGCGGATTTCCCTCCAGGCGACGCTCCACGAGGGCGCGAGCCAGGTGACGGGAGACCAGGAAGGCCCCACAGGCGCCCAGCGTGGCCGCCACCAGGACGTAGGCGGTGCCGGCCGCCAGTCCGAAGATGGCTCCCGCGGCCAGCGTGAGCACGGAGCCCGGCGCGAAGGCGACGACGGCCAGCGCGTAGCCGATCACGAAGACGATGGGTCCCCAGACGCCCAGCCCCTGCACCCACTCTGCGAAGCCTGGAATGGCACCGCCGAGCTCGCGGCCCAGCAGCAGGAGGGCGCCCAGCGCCATGAGCCCGAAAACGATGCGCATCACGGGCAGCTTGCGTTCTTCCTGCCCTTCGGAATTCTCCGCCGGATTCACGCGGCTCCTCCTCGTCAGGCCCTTCGATGCTGTGCCTCGAGGGGTGTTACGGTACCGGCGGCTCCTGGATTTCAGCGGGGGGCGAGACGTCCGGGGCCCCCTCCTCCGGGCCTCGGAACTCGAGGTCCGCGAACCAGGCCTCGGCGCGGCTGCAGGAGTCGTCGGCGTCGGTCATGACGGCCAGGGCCAGCGGCGGCGGTGCATCGCTCCCGAAGATCGCCCGGTGGTCCTGCTGCAGGTCTACCTCGACCTCGGTCCATTCCTGCAGCGGTCCGCGACCCAGCGAGACCATCCGGGACTCGGGCGCGTAGGGGTTGTCCCAGCCCGCGCCCGCCGGCTCGCGGCTCGACCACACGTAGTTGATCGCCCGGCCGGGGATCGGCCGCCCGAGCCAACGCTCGGCCACCTTCCGCCGCAGCCGGTCCAGCACACCGACCGACTCGGGATCCGGCGGGAACATCACGTAGACGCGGGCCGCGAAGTCGTCCCCAGCCCGGCTTCGCTCGTCGCCCACCTCGGGAGATCGGGACACCCGCCAGCGCCAGCGGAGCCGCGGAGTGTGGCTCAAGTCGACGGACTCCAGCGAAAGCACCAGGGCGGAGGCCGCGCAATCGCTGGTGGCGTGGAGTACCGCCGACCCGTCCTCGCTCTGCTCGCGGTACTCGGTGGCGCGCTGCACCGAGGGGAACTCGAGAGACTCCCAGCCGGCACTCCCGGGCGGCGGGAGAGGCCCCTCGCCCCGGGCGGACGTGGCCAGCAGGCCGAGCAGCGCGAGTCGGGCCATCCGGCGCGGCGACCGCCGCCGAACACCGTTCGACTCTGTGCAGGACACCGCATCAGTGTGTCGGGGCCGGACATCGGGCGCCACTGCTCCGACCGAGCGCTACTCTTGGGCGATCGGGAGGACACCGAAGATGAGCGCACGTCAATCGGCACCCACCGACCCGGGACCCGGGCGCAC
>JBDLIK010000449.1:0-3735 GCA_039714895.1 Myxococcota bacterium
GCCGCGGATCGGGGCGTCAAACCATCGCATTCTGCGTCCCAGGCCCGGTAGACGGCGGCCGTGGCGAGCTTCTCCCGGGGCAGGAGCAGGACCAGCCAGAAGGCCGAAAGGCCCGGGAGCGGCTCGCATCTCTCGCCGATGCCGGTCACGAAAGCGGGTCGGGGATCGAGGAAGTAGGGAACGTCGGCGCCGAGGCCCAGAGCGAGCCGAGGCAGGTCGGGGACCGCCGCCGGGTACAGCTCTCGCAGCCCGCGCAGCACGGCCCCCGCGTCACTCGACCCGCCCCCCAGGCCCGCACCGGCAGGAATCGACTTGGCGAGCCGGATCCGCACCCGGAGGCGCAGCGCTGCAGCTTCCAGAAAGGCGTGGGCAGCCCGAGCGGCCAGGTTCTCCGGACCCTCCGGCACCTCCGGGTCGTCGGATCGGAGCTCGAGGCGAACCCCCGGGATCTGCGCGGGCTCGATCTCGAGGTCCACTCGATCCTGGAGCTCGAGGGGAGCGAAGACGCTCTCGAGCTCGTGGTTGCCGTCGTCGCGCACCCCCACGATGCGCAGCCCCAGATTCAGCTTGGCCGGCGCCTGGAGCGAGAGCATCGATCTCCTGCGGCTGTCAGCTTGACTCAAGTCGCCGCGACGATAGTGCAAGCGCCGACAGGCGCGCGCAGCGAGGCGAAGCCGAGCGAAGTAGCGGGCGGCCGGGGCTTAGCCCCGGCGGGACCCGCCAGTTTCGACGAAGCGCAGGTGCAGGTCGTAGAGGAGGCTCGAGAGGAGCTTCTCCTCGTCCGGGGTGAGGTTGCCCCGGGTCTTCTCCTGAAGGATCTCCAGCAGGTCGATGTCCCCACGGGCCTGGGCCTTGTTGACCGGCCCCGTCTCGTTGCTGACCGGGTCCTCCACGAGGCCGAGGTGATAGAAGGCAGAGTGGGAGAGGGAGAGGATCAGCATCGAGAAGTCGATCTGGGGGGGTCCGGCCGGCTGGCCGGCTTCGGGTGCCGGGGCTTCGGCCGCCGCTTCGCTGGCCGCGGACTCGGATTCCTCGGCCTCGGGCTCCTCCCGCCCGCGCCGGTCGATCACGATGAATCCCGGCCCTTCCTTGGGGTCCGACTCTCCTGCCATCCCGGAGAGGGTGACCCAGGACCCGGAACCTGCGCAAGCGTGTCAGCTCGGCTCCACCACGCCTTCGGCGGTGCGGGGGGGTCGGGCTCGTCCGCACCTTCGGCAGCAGGGGGATCGAGATGGGCCATCTCCCGATGGGCGATGGCGAAGCGCTGGGCCACGGTGATCCCGGCTCCCACCGCCACGATCCAGAGCGCCGGTACCAGCAAGCCGGTGAGCGCCCCGGCCGCGAGGATGACGATGCGCTCTCCGCGCTCGAGCACTCCCCCCTCCAGCCTCGGCACGAAGCTTTCGGCTCGGGCCTTCGCGTAGGAGACGAGGACGCTTGCCACCAGGGCGAAGGCTGCCAGAGAGGCGGCCCCCATGGCTCCGGTGCCCGCATAGTGGAGCAGGATCCCCAGCAGGATGGCCATGTCGACCAGGCGGTCGAGGGTCGAATCCAGGAAGGCGCCGAAGGCGGTGGCCCGTCCCTGGCGCCTGGCGACCACGCCGTCCACCAGGTCGAAGAAGCCTCCGGCGAGCATCAGCAAGCCGCCGCTGGCGAAGGCACCGACCCCGAGGGCGACCGCCCCGGCCAGGGAGATCAGCACCCCCAGCACCGACAGGAGGTTGGGGCTGATGGAGCGGTGGAACAGGAATGGGAAGGCGGCCTCAACCCAGCCGTCGATCCGGCCGCCGAACTTCTCCTTGATCACGGGATCCCCTAGGGGGCCCCCGTCTCTGCGTCCCCGGTCTCACCCGACTCCTCAAGCTCGTCGCTCGTCTCGGCGATCCGATCGGAGACGTCGGGCAGGGTCGAAAGCTGCTCCTCGAGCTCCTGCGGAGAGATCCAACACCGGCGCCGGATCAGGCGGCGGTCGAGAGCCAGACCCCGAAGCGATTGGTGGACCATCCTTCTCCTCCTGGTACGAGGGCGGGGAACCGTAGCAAATTGACACCGCCGAAACGGATCCGGTAGGGTGCGGATCCAGATCTCGAGAAGGTGCAAGAACTCCAGGGGGTTGGCGCATGTCGGCAAGCGTCTCGGGCTGGGTCGGTCTACTGCTCGTGCTCGGACTCGCCGGTGCCTGTGCAAGCTCGCCACCGGTGGAGATGGACTTCGCGGAGGTGCCCTCTGCCGGCGACCTGTATCGCGAAGGAGTCGCCCACCTCGAGGAGAAGCGGCGCTTCTTCTTCTTCCGCACCCGCGACTACACAGAAGCGATCGAAGCCTTCCAGGACGTGATCGACAACTATCCCTACAGCGACTACGGGGTCCTCGCCGAGCTCAAGATCGCGGACGCCTACTACGAGCAGGACCGGTACGAGGAGGCGCTCTCCTACTACCGCGACTTCGCCGATCTCCACCCGGACCACGAGCAGGTGCCCTACACGATCTACCGCAGCGCGCTCTGCTTCGTCGAGCAGTCCCACGGGCCGAATCGGGACCAGACCGCCACCGAGGAGGCACTCGTCCAGCTCGAGCGGCTGATCGATCGCTACCCCCACTCGACGCACACCCAGGAGGCGGAGGAAATCTGGCGCGAGCTGCGCGAGAGGCTGGCGCGACACTCGATGGGGATTGGCGACTTCTACATGGATCGCGAGGAGTATCAGTCGGCGGCCGACCGCTACCGCTCGGTGCTGAACGAGTATCCGGGGCTGGGCCTGGACGCCCAGGCCCTCTACAAGCTCGGCCTGTGCTACACGCGGATGCGCCTCGATGACGAGGCGGCGCGCATCTTCCAGGTCCTCCTCGACGACTACGAGGGAACCGACGTCGCCCGCGAGGCTGCCGACCTGGTGCCCGCGGCGCACTGACCCCATGCCCCAGGCCGGCAGCATGACGGGGGCGGAGCGCGAGGCCTTCGTACGGGGACGGCAGTGCTTGGAGCGCGGCGACTCCGTCCAGGCCCTCGGATACCTCACCCGGGTGCTCGACAGCTGCCCCCGCTTCGCAGACGTCCACTACCTCCTGGGCCTCGCCCACGAGGAGCTCGGAAACGCGGAGGCCGCGACCCAGAGCTTCGAGGCAGCGCTCCGCATCAACCCCGGCTACGCGGAGGCCTTTCTGGCCCTGGCGAGCGCCTACGAGCGGGCTGGCGACTTCGAAGGATCCCGGGAGCTGGCCGCGCGGACCGGTCCGGCGGTGCTCCGGGCCTCGGGCGTCCCGCCGGTGGAGCCGGGAGCGCCCGATCCCACCACCCGCGCGAAGCTCGCCAACCTGCAGGCGGCCCTGGGAGATGCCTACCAGGAGGTGGGCGATCTGCAGGACGCCGTGGAGGCCTATCGCAAGGCGCTGAGGCGCTGCCCCACCTTCCACGACATCCGCCAGCGGTTGGGCATCGCGTTGCGTGAGGCGGGCCTCGGAAGCCAGGCCGTGCGGGAGTTCCGCCGCATCCTGCAGGCCAATCCCACCTACCTGGACGCGGCGGTCCAGCTCGGCCTCACGCTCTACACCATGGGCCGCACGCGAGAGGCCGTCGCCGAATGGCAGCGAGTACTGGATCGAGACCCGTCCCGAGAGTCCGCCCGGATGTACCTGAAGCTGGTGGCTCGGCGTCCCAGAACCGGCTAGGAGCTTGACCCAAGACCACGACGAGGGTGCAAGCGCCGACAGGCGCGCGCAGCGAGGCAAGCCGAG
>JBDLIK010000450.1:0-3735 GCA_039714895.1 Myxococcota bacterium
GGACCGTGGGGTGGGGACGCGCCTGGTGCGCTTCGCGGTGGAGGGTGTGCGCCAGCGGGGCGTACAGCGGGTGCACGTGGACTTCGTCCCGGAACGGGCCGGCTTCTACGCGCGTTGTGGCTTCCGGGTGGGGCTCGGCGGAATTCTCCAAGGATGAGGGTCCGCCTTGGGGCGGAGCCAGCCTGTACCACGCCGGACCTCACCGGAAGTGGCGCAGCGGGATCAGGGCGAGCAGCGCCAGGACGGCGGCCGTGCCAAAGAGCCCGCGGTAGGCCGAGAGGGTGGGGACCCCCACCGCCAGAAGCTGCTCGAGCGCGAGCCCGGCGGCCAGAGGAACCAGGCCGGACAGGGTACTGGTGGTGACGCTCGCGACCACGAGGTGGCGCGAGGGTGCCTGCGTCGGGGTGATCGAGAAGAGGAGGTGGGTGTCGGCCACGCCGAATCCTGCGAAGAGCACGGCGAAGGCGAAGAAGAGCGCCACCATCGGCCACACCACGGGCGTCGCGGGGATCCAATGCAGCGCCATCATCATGAGCGCCGTGGCGACCGCCGTGCCCCGGAACACCGGCCCGGGTCCGGAACGATCCACCAGCCGTCCCCAGAGGTAGAGGGAGACCAGGCCGCCCGCGAAGGAGGCGACCGTGGCGAGCAGCACGTCGGCGGCTGAGAGCCCCATCTCCCGACGCATCCACACGATCACGAACGGGATGACCGCCTGGCGTGCGCCCCCGAACAGGCTCATGCCCGCGAGGTAGCGCCGCAGTGCCGGCTCCCCCCGCACCAGGGCCAGCGCCTCCCGGACCCGGATCGGCGTGCCGCGCTCGCCCTCGGCCTCGGGCAGCCGAGCCACCAGGGCGATGCGCAGGATGCCCAGCACGCTGGCGACGGCGAAGAGCAGACCGAATCCTTCCGGATGGGCGGCGAGCCACCGCTGGGCCGCCAGGAAGTAGACGATCAGCGTCACGTGCCAGCCCGTGCGCAGGATCCCGAAGAAGCTCCCGATCCGTTCCGGCTCCACGTAGCTGCGCAGCAGCGGGAACCACACCGTCCCGGAGATCACGATGCCGACGGACACCCCGGCGAAGCAGGCCAGGGCGAAGGGCACCGCGCCCGGACCTCGACTCGCGAAGCCGTACCACAGCACCAGAGGGAGCCCTGCGAGGATCGCCACCAGCTGGCCGGCCACCAGGATCGAGCGCTTCCGCACCCGGCCCACGGCGCGCAGGGTGGGGAGCTGCAGGAGCTGGCCCAGGTGCTCGAGGGCCCGCTGCAGCCCGATCACGATCTCGCTGGCCCCGAGCGAGACCAGGGCCAGGGTCGGGAGGTCCGAGGTGTAGGCGAAGCGATGGGTCATACCGGCGGGATGGCTCAGCCAGGCGAGCCAGCGCCCGCGGCGGCGGGCGGCCTCGGAGAGCGGGGTCCCGGGCGGGGAGGGCGGAGCGTCGCCTGCGGGCATGGGAGTGAGCGGAGCATCCGCGAGCCTTCGGGCCCGTGCAACCGAGGTCGCGTCGGTGCCGTACAATCAGGCCATGAGTCGGGCCTATCCCATCCTGTGCGGGGTCAGCGGGGCGCTGCTTCTGCTGGTGGGGATTGCGCTCACCGTCTCCTTCTACGGCTATCACCTTCCCGGCGGAGGCGGCGGCTCCGCCCTGCGCGTGGGGCCGAGTGGAGCCTACTTCGCCGGTTTCGCGGGAACCGCCCTGCTGGGCTGGGGCGGTGCCCTGATCGGGGCAATGCGCTGGCCCGGGCTGGCGCGAAGCCTGGGAACGGCCTCGGCCCTCGCGCTGGTGCTCGCCGCCCTGCAACGCATGGTGGCCTGGCTGATGGGAGACTACGCGGCGCTGGGCGAGCTGCCGCGGGTGGAGGCGGCGGTTCTGCTGCTCTGGGCCCTTGCCTTCGTCTGGCTGCGGCCCGCTCCGGCCGTGGGAGGAGCCTGATGCTGCGGATCCTGGCCAGCATCGCGATCGCGGCGCTGCTGGTCCTCGACCTGCTGCTGCCCCAGACGTCTCTGGGTCGCCGGGGCCGGGAGGCGGCGGCGCGCAACGACGTGCCCGGGGCCTTTGCGGTGCTCGGGGAGCGCCTGCCCGACTTCGAGGTCGAGGAGATCGGCGGCGGCCCGATCCGGTTGAGGGACCTCGAGGGTCGTCGGGTGCTGCTCACCTTCGAGCGCAGCGTCGACTGGTGACCCTTCACGAAGGCGCGGCTCGTCGAGCTGCGCGAGGCCCTGGAAGGGATGCCGGATCTGGTGGTCCTCTACGTGCTGCCCGACAGCCAGGTGAACCAGAAGACGCTGCGCTTCATCGACGAGCTCGGGCTGCGCGACCGCGTCCGCTTCCTCTCGGATCCCGGGAGCGCTGCCATCGACCGCCTGGGGCTGCGCAGGCCCAACCCCGAGCCCATCGAGGCGGGCGTTCCCCACCCCGCCACCTACGTCCTCGACCGGGAGGGCCGGGTGCGCTTCGTCGACGTGCGGGAGGACTTCCACATCTGGCTCGACGCCGACGTCGTGGTCGACGTGCTGCAGCGGCTTCCCTGAGACCCTGCATGGAGCAGGGAGAGATCCGGCTCCTCGAAGGCCTGTTCTACGAGAACCCCTACCCGGCCTATGCGTGGCTGCGAGAGCACTCGCCGGTGCACTGGGACGAGACCGGCGAGGTGTGAGGCCTGTTCCGGCACGCAGACGTCATGTTCGCCTCGAAGAACCCGCGTCTGTTCTCGTCCCAGCTCCACGGCTCGCGACCGGATTCACCCGCCCTGCCCTCGATGATCAACCTGGACGACCCGTTGCACAACCGCCGCCGCCGCCTGGTCTATCGCGGCTTCACCCCCCGTGCGGTCGAGCAGCACGAGCCCTTCGTGCGCAGGCTGGCTGGCGAGCTCATCGACGCCGTGGCGCCGCTGGGCCGCTGCGACTTCGTCTCCGACCTGGCGGGACCGCTGCCCATGCTGGTGATCGGCTACGGCCCGCACTTCTGCCTCGGCGCCAGCCTCGCGCGCCTCGAGCTGCGGGTGATGTTCGAGGAGCTGTTGCGGCGGCTGCCGGACCTCGCGCTCGCAGAACCGGGCCCGCTTCCGGTGACGCCCTCCAACTTCATCCGGGGCATCCGACGCATGCCGGTGGAGTTCACGCCGCGCCCGGTCTGACTTCCCCCACCCAAAGTATTGGGTGTATTTCACCTCATCGTACAACTCCCAGCGGCCACGGGCGCTTTTTCGGTTCATTCCGCGCGCGCTCTCTTCTAGGATGCTCGGGCGGCCCGCCGGGGGAGCGAGCCTTGGGGGAAAGACGAATGAAGGCGATTCGCGCGCTGGTCCTGCTGCTCATCGCGGCCGTGGGGACGTCCTGCGCCACTACGCCCGACCCGGTGGTCTGCGGACAGATCGGGCTCGCCGTCGGCCTGGGCGGTGGCGTGGCTGCAGGGGCCTCGAGCGACAGCGGCTCCGACGCAGGAACCATCATCGCCGGGGGCGCTGTGGGTGCCGTCGTGGGAGCCGTTGGAGGGTACTTCCTCTGCAAGGCCATGGAGAAGGACGAGCCCCCGCCGCCGCCCAGGAAGAAGGCGGCACCGCCTCCGCCGCCTCCGCCCCCGCCGGTCGAAGAGAAGCCCGACCCGTGTGCACAGGTGATCCGGCTGCGCGGCGTGAACTTCGGCTTCAACAAGGCGGAGATCAGCTCCGAGGCGGCGGTGATCCTCGACGAGGCGGCGGTGCTGCTGGGGGGGACCCTCGACCAGT
>JBDLIK010000451.1:0-3720 GCA_039714895.1 Myxococcota bacterium
CCGCGGCCGAGCGGCGCGGGAGACGCGCGCCTCACGACTGTCGGGAAGCACGGCGAGGAGCGCCGACGCTTCGATGTCGGCCCGGCGATAGACGCGAAAGCGTCCATGCCGCTCGATCCGAAAGCCCGTCGAGACCTGGACGCAGCGCCGACCCCGGCTGCGGAGCCGGCTTCGCGCACGGCGGGCCGCCGCTCGAGCCACGCGGCGGCGCAACCGGCCGGCGTCGTCCTGGGGAAAGTCGGGCGCCAGGTATGCCTCGAGGAGGGGCAGGGCGGTTCCGAGCTCGGCGCCCAGCATGGCGAGATCGCGCACCCGGAGGGCTCCAGGGAGCGGGAAGCGAAGCGAGCGGAGCTTCTGCACGTCGACCAGGACCGGCTGGGCGAGGCCGCCGTCTCCGGGCTCTCCTCCGACGAGAACGTTGCCGGCATGGAGATCGCGATGCCAGAAGCCGGCATCGTGGAGTCTGCGCAGGCTTCGCGCCAGCGCACCGAGCGGCGCAATGCGATCGGGCTCCGGCAGCTGCGTGAGAGCCTCGGCGAGCGGCCGGGCCCTCGGCAGCGCGCGGGTCATCAATACGGCGTCCTCGAGACGGCCGCGCCGGTGGCGCTCGGCGCAGGCCAGGGGTTCCACCGCGGCGACGCCGACGGCTGCGAGACGCTCCAGGTTCGAGAGCTCCTCGAGGGACCGGGACGGGGCGCCGAGCCAGCCGAAGGGTCGCGCGGCGCGGTGCAGGTAGTGCTTGACGAAGACGTCCGAGCCGTCCACGAGCCGAATGCGGAAAACGTGCCTGAGACGGCTCCGCTTCACGGTCTCGCTGCCCTCCGGGACCGACTGCCGGGCCAGGCCGGCGAGGATCGAGAGCAGGGCCTGGCGCGGCGCCTCCGGAGCGAACACCGTGCGCCACTCCCCGGTTCGCTCCCAGCGTCGACGAGCCATGCGACCCGGGTCTCCTGGCTAGAGCTCGAGGCCGGTGGCGCTCTGGACGGCCTCGATCAGGACCTGGACGGTGCGCTCCGGAGCGAAGCTTCGCGCATGCTCCCGAGCCCGGGCGGAGAGCGTCTCCCAGGTGTCTGGTTCCTCGAGGCGATGGAGGGCGTCGACCCAACGGTCCACGTCGAAGATCTCCTCCACCAACACGCCTCCGGGCCCGATGGCCTCTGGAATACCGCCTCGAGCGCTCCCCAGGCTCGGGATCCCGCTGGCCGCAGCCTCCACGAAGACGCGCCCGAAGGGCTCGGGCCAGATGGAGGGACCGAGGAGCACCCGGCTTCTCGCGTACGCAGGCCGCATGTCCCTCAGCCAGCCTGTGCACTCCACGTTCTCGAGCCGTGCGATCGCGCGCCGCGCACGGGATCCGGGCTTCCCCGCCACCAGGAAGCGGGACTGCGGCAGACGCCGCGCGATCTCCAGGAAGATGGGGAAGCCCTTCACGTACTGTGGCTTGACGAAGAGCACGCGGTCCCGGCTCTCACCCTTGCTCACGTAGCGATCGGGGTCGAGGGTCGGATAGAGCACCTTCGTCGTGACACCCAGGAGCCTCTGCAGCACGTCCCTCGTGTAGCGACTGTTCGAGAAGACCAGGTCCGCGTTCTGAAGGGCAACCCGGTAGTTCTCCAGGACCCGGCGAATGGGATCGCCCTGGAGACGGCGGTACCACGGGAAGCAGCCGGAGCAATGTCCGGTGCACTCCCGCAGGGGGTCGCGGTTCCGGAACTGGGTGGGGCACACCATCCCGTAGGCGTGCACCCAGACCCCCACCGGGATCCCCCGGCTGCGCGCGACTGCGACACTGCTGGAGAGCAGTCGGTTCTGGGTCAGAATGAGGTCCGGGCGGGCTTCTGCCACGAACTCGTCCAGGAGGGGCGTCCAGGCGGTATTCCAGCGGAGCGTATCGCGATGGCGTTCGCGAAAGAGCCGACTTCCCGGGAGCCTGCGATCGTGCACGACGACCGCGCCGTCCGCGTGCGGCTCGGAGCCCTCGCCCTGTTGGATCACCTCCACCCGGTGGCCGCGTCCGGCGAGGTGCTGGGCAAGGCTTCGCACACACATCTCGGCACCGCCGGAGCCGTGGTCGTAGTTGTCGAGAGCGAAGAGCAGCTTCATGGTCCGCTGCGCTCGATCAGGGTCCGATAGACTTCTCCGACCTTGGCCGCCTGGCCCTCGAGAGAGAAGCGTTCGAGCGCGAAGCTGCGGCCCCGGCGGCCCAAGGCTGCGCACCGCTCTCGGTCTCCGGCCAGGGCGAGGATCGCGTCCGCCAGCGACTCGGGCGTCTCGTCGACGAGCAGTCCCCGCTCGTCCTCGCCCACCAGCTCACGAAGCATCCCGCGCCGGGTCGCGATCACCGGCAGGCCCATGGCCATGGCCTCTCGCACGGCGCGACACGAACCGTCGGTCCCGGGCACCAGATAGATCTTCGCGTCCAACGACGCGAGGGTCCGCACGTAGTCGTCGCCTTCCTGGTAGCCGGGCAGCAAGATGGTCTCCTCGAGGCCCATGCGCCGGATCGGACGCACAGCGATCGGCTCCATGTTGGTGCCCCGGCCCACGAGCAGCACGCGCAGGCCGGGCAGGCGACGCCGCGCCCGATCGACCGCTTGGAGGATGAGGTCGAAGCGCCGACGCCACTGGATCCGCGCCACCAGGCCCACCACGAAGGTGTCGGGCGCCAGGCCGAGATCGGCGCGCCGATCGCCCAGATCCCGGCCGGGATCGAAGCGCGCCAGGTCGATTGCAGTGTCCACGAAGAAGACCCGATCGGCGGGAAACCCGAACTCCTCGACGACGCGCCGACGGGCTCGCTCGGAGACCACCAGCAGGGCGTCACAGTGACTTTTGAGGAGCCAGCGCTCCCGGCGGCCTTCGGGACCTTCACCCAGGTAGCAGCTTCGCACGATCAGGGGCCGGTCGACTCGACCGCGCAGGGCCAGGGCGGTGACGACGTGGGCGTTCCGCAGATGGCAATGGACGAGCCCGATCCCCAGCTCCGCGATCCATCGACGCAGCGTGGCGGTATCGCGAAGGACGCGCAGAGGACGGGTGTGCTTCGAGAGGTCGAGCCCCGTGCGGGTGGGCAGCCCCCGGGCCCGGGCGCGATCCAGGACGCCGTTCGGCCGATTCCCGGGGCCCGCCGCGCAGGCGAAGGTCAGGTCCCAGCCCGCCCGCCGCAGCGCGACTGCAAGGTTCACCGCGGGCTCGGACGGACCCGTCCAGCGAGAGTTGCTGAGCAGGTGGAGGGTCCGAAACTGCGGCGGGTGCTCGATCTTCGCGTGGCTCAAGAGCTCTTCTCCACCCTCCGCTCGAGCGCCTTGCCCACCACCGGACCGGAATCCGGCTGGGCGACGCCCGCCACGGCCGGGCCGCCGGCCTGGGCTCGGCGTCGCGCCCGACGTCGCGCGCTCGTCAGAACTCCGCGGGGGAAGCTCCCGCGTGTGAACTCCCGATCTCCGTCGGCGTAGGCGATCAGACAGCGCATCCTGTCCGTGGCCGTGAGATTGGCGGGAGCGTCGCAGATCTGCCCCAGGTTCTTCATGCGTCGGCGGCGGTTCAAGCCCTTGTGTGGGACAACACTCTCGAGATCGAGCAGGAAGAAACTCCAGCAGCCGTCGTGCTCTGCGGCCAGGATGTTCTTGGCGGACCAGTCGTCGTGGTAGACGCCGGCGTCGTGGATGCCGCGCAGCCAGCGGCCGAGATCGCGCAGCAAACGTCGCCGGGCCGCACGCC
>JBDLIK010000452.1:0-3720 GCA_039714895.1 Myxococcota bacterium
TACTGCGGGCTCGGGCCGCCCTCCAGGAGTTCCGCGAGGGCGTAGAGCGTCTTCTGGGGAAAACGTTCGACGGGATAGTATCGGCCGATGACCGCAAGAGCGTCGTCGTAGCTTCGAATGCCGATGTGCCGCAGCAGATAGCGGACATCGTCCTGGTCCTGGAACTCCTCTCCGATTCGCATCGCGAGGCACTTCATCGCAAGCATGTAGTTCGCATCGGCACAGAACACCTTGAGGTTGCTCATCTCTACGTGCTCCGAGAACGACCCGCGCTCGCTCAGGTAGCCCTTCACGCCATCGTTCAACCAGCGTTCATCCACGCCACTTGCGGCAGCGACCCTGGCGGCAGCCTCTCTGATCTTCTTCGTGGGCTCGAAGTACCCGTCGACGTCTCGCGTGGACTCACGAGCACCGAAGGCCAGGCACATGACTGCGCCCCCCACGAGGTAGACCTCTCCCCTTACCGACGCCGATCTCAGCTCCTCGTTGAGGAGCTCGAGGAGGCGTTCGATGTCCCCTCTCGATAGAGCCGACACCCTACACCCGGTCCCCGATGCTGGAGTCGATGAAGATGTTCCGGGAACGGAACGCCACAGGCGAGCTCGTGAGGAGGTGTAGCCGCAGGCTCTTCAGGGGCGAGCCGAAGACCGGCTCCTCGAGCGGCTGCACGCCCTCGGTCCACGCAGGGGCTTCCGTGCCCTTGCTGGCCGCAGCCTGCTCGATCGTCGCGGCAACGTAGTTTCGCCAATAGGTGTCGAGCTGTACCTGCGGAGGCTCCGACACAGCGAGCTTGAACTCGCTGGCAGAAAGCCGGGTCAGCAGCTCGTTCAACTCGGCAAGCACGTAGCCCGGCTTCTCGGCGACGGAGAGCGCCTGGAGCAAGCCCTGGAACGTCTCGCCGACCGGCGGGAGAACTCGACTCAGCACCCAGTCAGACATGCTCATCCCAGCCCGCCTGGCCTGCCGTCTGAGGGCAGCCTTCTGAGACGCAGTGACCCGGATCTGGAGCTGGGCGCTCTTGAGGTTCTTCTTCATGGACCGAAGCCTAGTCCGGTGGGTGAGTATGTCAATACAGTATTTCTAAAGCGTATTGACACATGATTTCTATGTGATCAGATTTCACCATCGAAAACCATAGGTTAAAGAGGATAGTTGCCGATTCCCGCCGGCAGGAGGGGCCGCCTCGACGGAGGCGCGCACCCAGGGCGGCGTCTGCAGACGATGCCAGAACAGCGCATGGGCCCGGAGGCGAAGCCGGTGTTTCTTCGCGAGCGCCACCATGCGATCCGTGGTGGTGAAGTCGATCTCGCCCTCGGTGCGCTCCATCTCCCCCCACTTGAAGGCGTTCTCGGTGGTGAACGCGTCGAAGTGGAGCAGCAGGTCCGCGATCTGGTCCGGCCGCATGGCGCTGCCGAGCGCGGCGCCCATGTGGATCCCCGACTGCTGCGCGGCCTCGCGCAGGGAGCAGTCGGCGCCGTCCGCGAGGCAATCGGGCGGGGGCCCCGGGGCAGCGGGAGCGAGGAGTGGGAGCGAGAGCAGAAGCAGCAGGAGCAGATGGCGCATGCCACAGCTTAGTCCGCCTCCGCCCGCGACGATGCAGCTCGAGTGGCCCGCGCACCGGTCTGCACGCCCGCGGGGCGACCTGCCTGGTCACCGTCTCGCGGAAGGCGATGCCGGTGGCGCGAGATCCGCCGCGAGGCCGGTCCCCTGGTCTTCCTACTGGACGGAGATCGGACCTTTCGCACCCATCTTCGCCTTCGTGGCGAGCACGTCGATCTCCTGGCCGAACGCCCAGACCGAAATCGTACCGACGAGCGCTGCCTTCATCGAGACCGGGCAATGGGTGCCGTCCACGTCCGCCCATTTCACCGAGCCCGCGAGATGAACCTCACCATCCTCGATTCCCCAGGTGTTGTCGCCGGAGTCCGAGAAGTCCACCGACTCGACGAACCGCGAGGTCGCGAGCTGACCGTTCTTGTCGGCGTTCACTGCGTCGTCCGTGATCGAGAAGGTCTGGCTCACCTGCGCCAACTCCATGTCCGCGTTCGTGTCCCACACCACGAGCTGCGAATCGCCGTCCCCGCAGTTCGTGGTCAGGGCCAGAACGAAGTTGGCAGGCGGTTTCGTGCCCGTCGGGGTCGCCAGGGCGAGGTTGATGATGTCCACGTCGCGGACCTTCACCTTCTCGATGAAGAATTCGCCATCGTGGCCCTGAGAGGCACCGCTGACGCCCAGCTTCACCTGGTTGACGACCGTCTGTGCCTGAGCCGAACCGCTGACGACACAGATCGCCAGGGCTGCCACGAGCGCACCGAAATGGATCCCACGCATGTCGGGTCCTCCTGCTGCCTGATGGGCCAGCTATCGTTTCGGTCTCGCGGGCGGTCGACTGGAGTCCCTACGCAGCTGCGATCCGATCGCCTGAGCGGAAGCGGCCGAGCGGCATCTCGAAGACGAGCTCGTCGGGCGCGCGGCCCGAGATGCGGATCTGGCCCCCGTGGACGCCGCGATGATGATGCGCGGCGCACAGTGTCGTGAGGTTGGTGAGGTCATCGTCGCCACCGGCGGAGCGGAACAGCACGTGGTGGGCGTGCAGGTTCCGTTGCGACGTGCAGCCGGGCACCGTGCAGCGCCAGCCGTCGCGCTCGAAGACGCGGTACTTGCGGGGCGTCGACACCCACCAGGTGTCGATGGCGTGGTCGAACATGGCCTCGAGCGCACCGCCGGGGCCCGTGCCGAGGCGCCGCGCCACCGAGGAGAGGCAGGCACGGAAGAGACGGGCGAGCTCGGAGGGCACGTTCGCCGACCAATGATCCATCTCGGTGCGCATGGGTTGCGCACCGATCTGCACACCCGCGGGGTCGGGCAGCTCGGGTAGCTGCGCCGGGTCGAATGCGCCCGAGGCGAGCGCGCATTCGACGTCGTCCTCGAGTCGCCGCACCGTCACCTCCTCGGCGCGCGCGGTCCACGCCGCGTGGAAGGGCTCCGACCCCTCCGCCAGCACGAGCGGCACGAGCGCCAGTGCCTGTGACACGGTGATCGCACTCGCATGCCACGCCTCGCCGAGCGCAGGCGCGCGTCGGCACGCGCGCTCGAGCCGAAGCAGCGCGTGTGTCTTCCGAGCCGACATCCCGAGCCGCTCGCGCGCATAGGCGTCGAGGCTCCGGAACCCGAGCGCACGCGGACCGCGAAGCTCGGTGAAGGCGAGGAGGAGCGGGCCGATTCGCGCGAGGAGCCCCCGCTCGAGCGCAGCCGCGCGGCAAAGGCGCGCGTCGAGCTCTCGTGGGCCTGCCGCCTCGAGCCCGGCGACGAGTGCCAGCACGAACGGTGAGGGCTCGGCCGGCGCGGCGCACGGAGGCGTCGGCCCGGGACTCGCCTCGACATCAGCGCCACGCGAACGCACCTGGCGCACGAGCGTGGGCGGCTCCTCGATCCCCTGCTCGAGCCGGATCGCCGAGAGCACCTCGGCCAGCGTGAGCTCGACGCAGGCCTCGGTCGGAAGCCACTCCCCCGTCACGCGGCGCAGCGTCCGCTTCACCTCGCCCCACTTCGTCCGGACGCGGCGTGGCGCGCGGACGCGCAGCACCTCGCGCTCGCGCCCCTCCTCCTCCGGCGGGTCCGCGCCGCCCGCCTCGAGCGCACCCACGTCGATCGCCCGCACCTCGCGCGAGAGCGCCGCTGCCGAGAGCCGGCCCGCCGCCTCGAGCCAGCGCCCTTCGT
>JBDLIK010000453.1:0-3708 GCA_039714895.1 Myxococcota bacterium
GGCTCGGGCGTGGCGAGGTGGAGGAGGGCGACGAGCTCACGATCTTCCGCACCGCGGAGAAGGTCATGCATCCGCAGACCGGCGGGTTCTTCGGCTACCACGTGAACGTGCTCGGCTGGGCGCAGGTCACGGAGGTGGGGGAGGAGACCTCTACGGCGAAGATCCGCCAGTCCTTCGAGGAGATGCGCCGGGGCGATCGGGTGCTGCCTCGCGAGAAGCTCGACCCCTCTCTCCGGGTGCGCCAGTCGCGGCGGGCCGTGGAAGGTCGCATCCTCTTCACGCCGAGTCTGCGCACCCAGATGGCACAGGCGGACGTCGTCTATCTCGACCGCGGTGTTCTCGACGGGCTCGAGGTCGGCAACCCGCTGGAGGTCTACCGACCTGGGAAGCCGACGCCAGATGGCGTCCGCCGCGAGGCCGTGCAAACGCCCGACTGGGTGCTCGCGAAGCTCCTGGTGGTCGCCACCCGCGAGAACAGCGCAGTGGCACTGGTGATCGAATCCACCCGAGAGCTCGGGCGGGGAGATCTCTTCCGCACCGCCCAGACCGACGAGCCTCACTAGAACCGCTTGCGCAGGCGACGAGGGCAGGGCACCCTCCGAGAGCCCCGGTCCCCGGGAGCGCTCCCTGCCCGATCTTCCCGATCTGCTGGATCCCCGAGATCCGACGCCCTCCGTCCGCCGAGCCCTCCACCAGTGGCTCGCTCTCCAGGCGATCGGAGCCCTCCATCCCCGCGAGGCCGTGCGGCTGCTGCGCGAGGGTGGGTCCCCGGTCTCCGCCGAGCGAGCGCTGCGGGCCGCCGGTTTCGCCGGCCTGCCGTTCGATGCGGAGGGCTCCCTCGAGACGATGGCGCGCCTGGGCGTGCGGGCGCTGCCCTTCGGATCCCCTGCCTATCCGGCGCGGCTGGCCCGACTCGACGACCCTGCGCCGCTGCTCTGGGTGCGGGGGGAGGTCCAGGGTCTCCACGGCCGGGGGGTGGCCGTGGTCGGTCCTCGAGCGGCCACCGTGTACGGGCGCTGCATCGCCCGGGACCTGGGGCGCGAGCTGACCGTCCGGGGACTGGTGGTGATCTCGGGGCTGGCACGCGGCGTGGACGCGGAGGCGCACCGGGGCGCCCTGGAGGCCGGCGGAATCACGGTGGCCGTCCAGGGGCGGGGACCGGACGACGTCTACCCCGCATCCCATCGATTGCTGGCGGAGAGAATCGCCGAGCGGGGAGCCGTGGTCTCCGAGCTGCCACCGGGCGCACCCCCTCGCGGCGGGCACTTCCCGCTGCGCAATCGCATCATCGCGGCTCTGGCCGAGTGCGTGGTGGTGGTGGAGGCGCGCGCGCGCAGCGGGTCTCTGTCCACCGCCCGCCATGCCCTGGATCAGGGAGGAGAAGTCCTGGCGGTGCCGGGCCCGATCACCGCCGCAACCAGCGTGGGGACGAACCGCCTGCTCGCTCAGGGCGCGACCCCCTTCCTCGACGTGGACGACGTGCTCCAGACCCTGGGGCTTCCCCTGCGTCGGTCGGGTCGGCAGAGCCCGGAGGCGCCCGAGAGCAGCGCCGTCGTCCGGGCCTTGCTGGACGATCCGGCCACGCCGGACGAGCTCGGGCGTCGACTGGGGCGCAGTCCGGGGGAGCTCTCCGAGGAGCTGCTGGCGCTCGAGCTGGACGGGCGGGTGGGCCTCGACCGCGACGGCTGCCTGCACGTCGTCCGCTCCGGAAAGACCGCCCCGAGCCAGCCGCTATCATCCCGGCCCCGCAGGGAAGGGGGAGAGATCGATTGAGCACGAGCCGGCTGGTGGTGGTGGGCGCCGGGCTGGCGGGCTGCGAGGCGGCCTGGCAGGCCGCCCGATTGGGCCTCGAGGTCTCGCTCTACGAGATGAGGCCCGTCCGCGGCAGCCCGGCTCACACCGGCGACGGCTTCGCGGAGCTCGTCTGCAGCAACTCCTTGCGCTCGGCCCAGCTGGGCCACGCGGTGGGTCTGCTCAAGGAGGAGATGCGACGCCTGGGCTCCCTGGTGATGGCCGCCGCGGACGCCACCGCAGTGCCCGCCGGTCGGGCACACGCCGTAGATCGGATCGCCTTCTCGAAGTGGATCACCGCCGCCGTCGAGGCTCATCCCGCCATCGAGGTACGCCGCGAACTCGTGGAGAGGATTCCCGAGGATCCCCTGGTCGTGCTTGCCACAGGCCCCCTCACGGCGCCGGAGCTGGCACGGGACCTTCAGCGGTTGCTGGGGGACGAGTACCTGTACTTCTACGATGCCATCTCTCCCATCGTCCACGCCGACTCCATCGATCCCCAGGTGGCGTTCCGCGCGTCGCGCTACGAGGAGGGAGAAGGCGACTACCTGAACCTGCCCCTCGACCGTCCGGGCTACGAGGCGTTCGTCGAGGACCTGCTCGCCGCGGAGACGGTTCCGCTGCATGCCTTCGAGGCCTCGCTCTACTTCGAGGGCTGCCTCCCCATCGAGGAGACCGCTCGACGCGGTCGCGACACCCTGGCCTTCGGCCCGATGCGGCCGGTGGGTCTCGTCGATCCCCGCAACGGGTTGCGTCCCCACGCGGTGGTCCAGCTGCGGCAGGAGGACCCGGAGGCGCTGCTCTACAACCTGGTGGGCTTCCAGACCAAGATGCGTCTGCGCGAACAGCAGCGGATCTTTCGCAGCCTTCCCGGTCTGTCCAAGGCCGTCTTCGCCCGCTACGGCTCGGTGCACCGGAACACCTACGTCAACGCGCCCCGGCGGCTCCAGCACCTCGAGGTCCGTGCTCGGCCCGGGCTGTTCGTGACGGGTCAGCTGGCCGGCGTGGAAGGCTACGTGGAGTCCGCGGCGTTGGGTGGGCTGGTGGGGATCCGCGCAGCCTTCGGAGCCCGGGGCGAGGCTCCCCCGCTGCCTCCGCCCACGACGGCTCACGGCGCGCTGCTCCACCACCTCGAGTCCGCGGACGCCAAGCACTTCCAGCCCATGAACGCGAGCTTCGGCCTGTTCCCGCCCCTGCGGGATCGTCCGCGTCGGCTGCCCCGGCGGGAGCGCCACCTTCTGCTCTCGGAGCGTGCCCTCGCCGACCTCGCGCCGTTCGCCCATCGGGTGTCCGATTCATGAGCTGGGAAGAGGCACTCGAGTCCTTCGGCCGGTTCCTCTCGGTGGAGCGCAACGCATCGGCCCACACCGTGCGGGCCTACCTGGGCGACGCGCGGCAGTTCGCCCGCTTCCTGGGAGACGGGCGGATGGCGTCCGGGGTGGAGTCGGATGACGTGCGCCGCTTCCTCGCCTCGCTGCACGATCGGGCGGCTCCCACCAGCGTCGGCCGCAAGCTCGCCTCCCTGCGCACGCTCTTCCGCTTCCTCGTGCGCGAGGGGACCTGCCGTCGGGATCCAACCCTCGGTCTCCCGACTCCCCGGGCGCCCCGGGGGCTGCCGCGGCCGCTCGGTGTGGACGACTGCGAAGTGCTCATGGAGGGCCCCCGGGACCTTCCGGAGCCCGAGGGCCGCGAGCAGCTCCGGGAGGCTCGGGATCGGGCGCTCGCCGAGACGCTCTACGGGGGAGGGCTCCGGGTCGGCGAGATCGTGGCCCTCGACGTCCGCGACATCGACCTCCACCGTCGCGAGGTGCGGGTGATGGGGAAGGGGGGCAAGGAGCGGGTGGTGCCGCTCCCCGCCGCCGCCCGGGCGGCCCTCGACGGCTACCTGCGCCTGCGCAGGCGGCCCGGGGTGCTCGC
>JBDLIK010000454.1:0-3704 GCA_039714895.1 Myxococcota bacterium
TGTGCTGGACGACCAACGGGTGCTGCTCTCCCTCGACGAGCGGGACCGCCTGGTCCGCGAGATCCAGGACGAGGTCTTCGGCCTCGGGCCCCTGGAGCCGCTGCTCGGCGACCCCACGGTGAGCGACGTGCTGGTGAACGGGTTCGACCGGATCTACGTCGAACGCTACGGCAAGATCGAGTCGACGGTGGCCCGCTTCAAGGACAACTCCCACCTGATGCGCATCATCGAGAAGATCGTCTCCGGCGTGGGCCGTCGGGTGGACGAGATGAACCCGATGGTCGACGCGCGCCTCCAGGATGGCTCGCGGGTGAACGCGATCATCCCCCCGCTCGCCCTCGACGGACCGATGCTCTCGATCCGCCGCTTCCCCGCCGACCCGCTGCTGGCCGGCGACCTGGTGCAGTACGGCACGCTCACCGAGGAGATCGTCGAGCTGCTCCAGGGAGTGGTGAACTCGCGTCTCAACATCCTGATCTCGGGGGGAACCGGCGCGGGGAAGACGACGCTGCTCAACGTGCTCTCGAGCTTCATCCCCAACGGCGAGCGCATCGTCACCATCGAGGACTCTGCGGAGCTCCAGCTCAAGCAGGACCACGTGGTGCGTCTGGAGACCCGGCCCGCCAACATCGAGGGCAAGGGCCAGGTCGGACAGCGCCAGCTGGTGATCAACTCCCTGCGCATGCGGCCCGACCGCATCATCGTGGGAGAGGTCCGCGGCTCCGAGGCCTTCGACATGCTCCAGGCCATGAACACCGGCCACGACGGCTCGCTGACCACCGTACACTCCAACTCACCCCGGGATGCCATCGCACGGGTGGAGAACATGGTCTCCATGGCGGGGCTCGACATCCCCCAGCGGGCGGTGCGACAGCAGATCTCCGCCGCCATCGATGTGGTGGTGCAGCTCTCGCGCCTCTCGGACGGTCGGCGTCGGCTCACGAGTCTTCAGGAGGTCACCGGCATGGAAGGCGAAGTCGTCACCATGCAGGAGATCTTCACGCTCGAGCGTTACGGAGTGGACAAGGACGGCAACGTGCTCGCGGAGGTGGTGCCCACCGGGATCCGCCCCCGCTTCGCCGAGAAGCTCAAGCTGGCGGGCATCGAGCTGGGTGCCGATCTCTTCGAACGACCCGAGCGGTACTAGGACCCAAGAGGGAACCCCATGACCCCCATGCTCTACGTACTCATCTTCCTGGCCACGGTGCTGGGCTTCGAAGCCTTCGTCTCGTTCAATTCGGGACGTCGCAGCGGCGGCCAGGCCAAGGCGCGGCGCCGGCTGCAGCGCCTGGCCGCGGGTCTGCAGGGGCCGGATGCCATCGAGGAGTCGATCCTCCGCAAACGGAGCAGCCGCAGCCTCGCCGAGACGCTGCTCGCCTTCCTGCCGCGCTCCAAGACCCTCGAGCTACGCCTCTACCGGGCCGGCGTCGCGATGAACACGCGCTCCTTCGCGATCCTCTCGGCGGGCCTCGCCGTGGGGGGATGGGTGGTGGGCTGGGTCTTCTTCGGCGACCCGGCGAAGGCGCTGCTGCTGCTCCTGCTGGGCGCCCTGCCCTACTGGCAGGTGGGCCGCATGGCGCGCAAGCGCATGGGCAAGTTCGAGGCCCAGTTTCCGGATGCCCTGGAGCTGCTGACCCGCGCCATGCGTGCAGGGCACTCGCTCACCGCCGGGCTGCAGATGGTCGGCAACGAGATCCCGGATCCGGTGGGGACCGAGTTCAGCCACATCGCAGAAGAGGTGAAGCTGGGCCAGGACATTCGCCAGGCCCTGGCGGGCCTCGCCTACCGCATCAACACGCCCGACCTGCCCTTCTTCATCACCGCCATCTCCATCCAGCGCGAGACCGGCGGCAACCTGGCCGAGGTTCTCGAGAAGCTCGGCCACATCATTCGCGAGCGCTTCAAGCTCTACGGCAAGGTGCGGGCGCTCACCGCCATCGGCCGGGCCTCGGCCAACCTGCTGGCCGTCTGGCCGGTGGTGATGGTGGCCGGGCTCTACGCCGTCAACCCCGGCTACGTCGCGCCGCTGTGGGAGGACGAGCAGGGGCACCTGATGGTCTATGCCTCCACGGCTCTGGTCGTCGCAGGCTTCCTGATCGCGCGACGCATGGCCATCATCAAGGTCTGAGGGAGACGACACCATGCAGATCATCCTGGCAGCGCTGATCTTCGCCTCGGTCGCCTCCGCGGTGCTGGCGGTGGCCAGCCTCTCCGGGCGGCGCCCGGTGAAGCGCCGGCTGGCGCGGCTCGCCGACGGCACTTCGGCAGAGGTCCCCAAGCAGTCCGCAGCAGACGGAGTTCTATCGGACGACCGCAAGGGCCTGCTGGAGCGGCTCCTGGCCCCCCTGGCGGGCAAGGCGGCCAACCAGGCCGACGCTCCCGCCTTCGAGCCGGTGAGGCGCCGCCTGGTGCAGGCCGGCTACCGGCGCGAATCGGCAGTGCCGGTCTTCATGGGCAGCCGGATCGCCCTCGCGCTGCTGCTCCCCGGGCTGATCGCCCTCTCGCCCCTGGCCTGGTCCTTCACCGAGCTCCAGCTCGCGGTGCTGCTCTGCACCGCGGCCGGCCTGGGCGTGGTCATCCCCGGCTACTGGGTCGACAAGCGCCGCAAGTCCCGGCAGGAGATGATGATCCTGGGCCTCCCGGATGCCCTCGACCTGATGGTGGTCTGCGTGGAGGCAGGGCTGGGAATCAACGCGTGCCTCGCCCGGGTGGCCGACGAGTTCACGAGGACGAATCCGATCCTCAGCGCCGAGTTCGAGCTCGTGACCCTGGAGATCCGCGCGGGCAAGTCGAGCACCGAGGCCCTGCGGGCCCTCTCGGAGCGAACCGGCGTCTCGGAGGTGAGCTCCCTGGTGGCGATGCTGGTCCAGACCGAGCGCTTCGGAACCAGCCTCGCTGACACCCTGCGGGTGCAGGCGGATGCTCTGCGAGTGCAGCGGCTCCAGCGGGCCGAGGAGCTGGCGGCCATCGCCCCGCTCAAGATGCTCGTCCCCACGGTCATCATCTTCGTCGCCACGCTGATGGTCACCATCGGGCCCGGCATGCTGCAGCTCTTCCAGTTCTTCGAGGACCGATAGACGAATGAAGGAGGTACGGATGGTGGAGGTCCGTCCGGAGGCGAAGAACCCGGGCCTGTGGGCCCTGGTCCTGGTGCTCCTGCTGCTGGCGGGCTGCGCCAAGCCGGGGGGGATCGAATTCGGCCCCGATCGCGTGCGACATCGGAATCTGCTGGCCGCCCAGCAGGCGCGCCCCACGAGGCAGACCGAGCAGCCGGCAGCGGGGAGAGCCGGTGAGAAGCTGCGCGAGGGAGATCGCCTGCGCCGCTCCGGCTCCGACCAGCGCGCCCTCTTCCGCTACCTCGAGGCCCACCGCATCGATCCCACGAATCCCTCGGCGCGGGAGCGCATCGCGTTCATCCACCTGGATGAGGAGCCCGAACGCTCACGCTCCATCTTCGAGGAGGTCCTCGAGGAGGACCCGAGCTCGGAGATCGCGCACCTCGGACTCGGGCTGGCGGAGCTGGGGCTGGGAAACCTGAACGCAGCGCGCGCCTCTCTCGAAACGGCACGCTCCCTGGCTCCGGCGTCTCCGGAGGTGCGCTCCGCTCTGGGGTCCGTCTACGACCGACTGGGGCTCCGCGAGCAGGCGCGTGCCGAGCTGAGCCGCGCCCGAGAGCTGCGGCCGCGGGACCCGCGCATCCTGAA
>JBDLIK010000455.1:0-3704 GCA_039714895.1 Myxococcota bacterium
CGGACTCGGGCACTTTCATCCAGAGAACGAGATCACCAACCGCTTCCTCCAGGAGCTCGACATCGGCACCAACGAGGAGTGGATCATGGAGCGCGTGGGCATCCGCTCCCGGCGCACGGTGCTGCCCCTCGACTACATCCGCGAGACCCGAAACCAGGACCTTCGGGAGGCGCAGGAGGTGGCGCTCTACAGCTCGGCGGAGGCCGGTCGTCGGGCCGCCGAGATGGCCATCGCCCGGGCGGGGATCGATCGATCCGAGATCGGCTGGTTGATGGGCGGCGGATCCGCTCCGGACAGCCTGACACCCGCCGAGGCCTGCAACATCGCGCGGGCCCTCGGGCTCGAGGTGCCGTCCTTCGACGTCAACTCCGCCTGCACGAGCTTCCTGGCGCAGATCCACCTGCTGCAGTCGATGCGCGCCGAGGCCGTGCCCCCCTACGTCCTGCTCGTGGTGCCGGAGATCGCCACCAAGATCATCGACTACACCGACCGGGCTTCAGCGGTGCTGTGGGGCGACGGGGCGGCGGCGGCGGTGGTCTCCACCCGGGTTCCCGGGCGTGCTCGCATCCTGGGGAGTCGGCTGGAGTCGAGCCCGGAGGGGAGCGACAAGGTGGTCGTGCCGCGGCTCGGCTACTTCGCCCAGGATGGACGCGCGGTGCAGATGTTCGCCATCAAGCGAACGGCCCAGGTCTACAATGAGCTCCGCGAGGCCTTCGAGCGCGACGACCGTCCCTTCCACTTCGTAGGGCACCAGGCGAACCTGCGCATGCTGGAGAACGTCTGCCGGCGCTGCGAGATCCCCGACGAGCGCCACCACGCCAACGTCGAGTGGTACGGCAACACCGCCTCGGCGAGCTCGGCATCGGTGCTCTCGATGAACTGGGAGAAGTGGGGAGATCGGGACGATGTGGCCGTCGTGGGGGTCGGCGCCGGCCTCACCTGGGCGGGCTATCTGCTGCGCTTCGGGTCCGAGGCGTGAAGTACCAGGACTTTCTCGGCCGCCGCTCCTTCGAGAAGGCGGAGCTGCTGGGCTTCGCTCACGGCACCCTGGTGGACGATCCGCCCGACGGGTTCTCCGCCCGGCTGCCCACGCCTCCCATGCTGATGATCGATCGCATCGAAGAGATCGTGCGCAGCGGCAACCGCGGGCGCGTGGTGGCCTCTCGAGACGTGCAGCTCGACGACTGGTTCTTCCAGTGCCACTTCCGGGGAGACCCGGTCCAGCCGGGCTGTCTGGGCGTCGACGGCGTCTGGCAGCTGCTGGGCTTCTTCTGCAACTGGGCAGGGGGCAAGGGCTCCGGGCGCGCGCTCGGCTGCGGCGAGGTGGAGTTCTTCGGACAGATCCGGCCCCACGACCGGGTGATGGGCTACGAGGTGGAGGTTCGCCGCTACACGGAGCTTCCCCACGCCGGGGCGGCCCTGGTGGTGGGCGACGCCAGCGTCACCATCGACGGTGAGGCCATCTACTCGGTGAAGCAGGCCCGGGTGGGGCTCTTCGAAGGGATCGCCTATCCCGACTACCCCCAGCCGTCGGCGCACTCCCGAGGCGGGAGGATGGAGCGGTGAACCCGGGGCCCCGGCTGACACCCAGCGAGGTCCTGGCGCGGCTTCCCCAGCAGGAGCCGTTTCGCTTTCTGGACGAGATCCTCGAGATCGACGAGAAGCACGTGGTGGCCCGCTACCGCTGGCGTCCCGAGGCAGACTTCTACCGCGGCCACTTCCCGGGCCACCCGGTGACCCCCGGCGTGTTGCTCGTGGAAGCCCTGGCCCAGGCCGGGGTCGTGGCCCTGGGTATCTTCCTCGCCTATAGAGAGCTCGGGGCGGAGGAGGCCGAGAAGCTCATCACCTTCTTCACCGAGGTGGAGGTCGAGTTCACGGGTGCTGTGGCGCCCGGCGAGACGGTGCAGGTCACCGGGCGAAAGGTCTTCTTCCGGCGCCGCAAGCTGCGGGCCGAGGTGGAGATGCGCCGAGAAGGCGGCGAGCTGGTCTGCTCGGGCATGCTCTCCGGAATGGGGGTGCCGCGATGAACCGACGCGTGGTCGTGACCGGGCTCGGGGTGGTCTCTCCCAATGGCAGCGGCGTGCGGGAGTTCGAGCTGGCCCTGCGCAAGGGACGCTCGGGGATCCGCCATCACTCCGCAATGGAGGCGGCGGGCTTCGCCTGCCAGGTGGCCGGGGTTCCGGACGGGGTGGATGCCCTGGCGGAGGCGCTCTTCGACGAGGATCTGCTGCTGGCGATGAACTCGAGCCACCGGCTGGCGGCCATCGCAGCGCTCGAAGCCTGGGAGAGCGCTGGGCTCGAGCGCCCGGGGCCGGAGACCGGGCCGGACTGGTCGACCGGCGCCATCCTCGGCACCGGCATCGGCGGCATGGACACCATCGCGGCCCGGGTCGTACCCTTCGTGGACGCGGGACGCACCCGCCGCCTGGGGAGCACGGCGGTGGAGCAGGTGATGGCCAGCGGGATCTCGGCGCGGGTGGGCGGTCTCCTCGGACTCGGCAACCAGGTCACCACGAACTCGAGCGCCTGCAGCACCGGCACCGAGGCCGTCGTAGACGGCACGTTGCGCATCCGCCAGGGGCTGGCCGAGCGCATGCTCTGCGGAGGCGCGGAGGGCGAGAGCCACCACATCTGGGCTGGCTTCGACGCCATGCGCGTCCTGTGCCGGGCCCGGAACGATGAGCCCGAGAAGGCCTCGCGCCCCATGAGCGCCTCGGCCGGGGGGTTCGTGCCGGCGGCCGGGGCTGGTGTGCTGCTGCTGGAGAGCCTCGAGAGCGCCCAGCGGCGCGGGGCCCCCGTTCTTGCCGAGATCACGGGGGTGGCGGTGAACTGCGGGGGCCAGCGCGGCGGAGGCAGCATGACCGCACCGAATCGCGAGGGTGTGGTGCGCTGCGTGCGTTCGGCCCTTGCCGACGGGAAGACGCCGGCCAGGGAGGTGGACGCCATCAACGGACATCTCACCGCCACCGGGGCCGACCCCGGCGAGATCGAGGCCTGGGCGGAGGCGCTCGGCCGGCGCCCGGGTACCCTTCCGACGATCACCTCCACGAAGTCCATGATCGGTCACGCTCTCGGTGCGGCCGGAGCCATCGAATGCATTGCCAGCGTCCTCATGGTGCGCGGGGGGTTCGTACATCCCTCCATCAACTGCGAGGACGTGCACCCAGCCATCGAGCCCCACGCGGGCTCCATCCCTCACGAAGTCGAGGAGCGTGGGGATCTGCGGGTGCTCACCAAGGCCGGGTTCGGGTTCGGAGACGTGAACGCCGCAGTGGTGTTCCGCAGGTGGGACGAATGAAGCGCAATCCGAGAGGAGAAAGAGAAGGATGAGCGAAAAGGAGATCTTCGACAACGTGGTGAAGATCCTCGCACCCTACGCCAAGGATCAGGCCGCCCTCGATCAGGTGAGCTCCACGACGAACATCCTCGAGGACCTGAAGGTCAACTCGGCCCGCCTCGTGGACGTGGTGCTCGCCTTCGAGGATGAGTTCGAGATCGAGGTCGCCGACGAGGACATCGATGGGGTGAACACCGTGGGGGACGCCGTGCGGCTGATCGTCGGGAAGCTCGGCTAGGAAGCGCATGGGCCTCGCTGCGCGAGAGCGCCGGGCCCTGGCGGTCCAGCGCGCGGTCTCGTGGCTCCTGTCCCCGCTGTGGATGGCAGCGTCGCTGGCACTCTTGCGCCTCGCGGGCCGCTATCGCAT
>JBDLIK010000456.1:0-3691 GCA_039714895.1 Myxococcota bacterium
CAATGAGGACCCGCTGAGGGCTGATGGAGCAGTGCTCCATCTCGAGGAGCACCTGGCTGACGCGGTCGTCTCCGGTTCAGAGATTCCCGCTGACGTCGTCCGTTCGGTGGACTGGAACGACAAAGAGCGTCGCTGGGGGAGACGGACAGGCGAGCTATGACGAGGATTCCTCAGGTCGCTTCTTGAAGTAGAAGCGACGGATCTCGTCGACCCGGCTTCCTCGTCCGATCATGTGCACCTGATAGCCCAGCCTTTCCATCGCCTGCACAAGCTCAGCGTCGGTGGCAAGATCCAGCGGAAGCGCGGGAGCGTCGGGAGGATCCGGTTGCAGCACGGTGAAGAGGCGACGCGCTTCGCCGCTTGGCTGGCTCGACACGACGAGCACGCTTTCGCAATCCTCTTCCTTCTCGCGCCGTTGCGGAGTGTTAATCGCGCCGCCCTCGTTCTCCCAGGTGTCTTCGTTGTCACTCATAGGTCAACCTGGAATCCGGAGAATCGTCCTCGCCGCTTACAATAGCCGTCTCACAATGGTGGCGATACCAAACAATATTGACGCCTGAGTTCGGCCACGATAGTTTCGTTTCGATACTATATATGGCAGATCGGAGTTGCCAGTTGCCCGCCGCCGTCGGTGACACAGAGCAGCACATGCCGTGCGACCACACAGTCGGCCAGTGGAAGGCGACAACGTCCAGATAGGGCTCGGAAGAAGGTGGACGGCATCCTGTGAGCACCGTGGGAACCGCGATTGCCCCTGCTCCATACGACGTCGAGCGAGTCCGCGCTGACTTTCCCATCCTCTCTCAAACCATCAACGGTCAGCCGCTCGTTTACCTGGACAGCGCTGCCAGCGCGCAGCGTCCGTACCAGGTTCTCGAGGCTATCCAGCGCCATTACGAGACGTCCCACGCAAATGTCCACCGGGGTGCCCACCAGCTCAGCGTCCGCCCGACTGATGCATACGAGGATGCACGCCATACGGTGGCCCGCCATATCGGAGCGGATGCCGCTGAGGTCGTTTTCGTGAGGGGGACGACCGAGGGCATCAACCTGGTGGCCGGAAGCTGGGGTGCGACCAACGTTGAGCCGGGCGACGAGATGATCCTTACGAAAATGGAGCACCACTCCAATCTGGTTCCCTGGCAGATTCTTGCCGAGCGGTCGGGCGCCAAGCTCCGGTTCGTCGACGTATCCCTCGAGGGGCAGCTTGTACGGGAGGACTACGAGCGGCTCCTCTCGGAGCGAACGCGGCTGGTGGCGGTGACCCATGTCTCCAACACACTCGGCGCGGTGAACCCCGTGCGCGAGATCGCGCGACTGGCCCACGAGGCCGGGGCGCTCTGTCTGGTGGACGGTGCTCAGGCGGCGCCCCACCGCGAGTTGGACATGAACGAGATCGGCTGCGACTTTTACGCTTTTAGCGGCCACAAGATGTGCGGCCCGACGGGCATCGGCATCCTATGGGCGCGACGAGAGCTTCTTGAGGAGATGACGCCGTACCAGGGAGGCGGCGAGATGATCTCGTCGGTGACCCTCAAAGGAGCCGCATGGGCCGAGGTGCCGCACAAGTTCGAGGCGGGAACGCCGAACATCGCCGGCGCTATCGGGCTGGCCGCGGCTATCCGATATCTCACCGGGATCGGCCTCGACGTCCTTCGCAGGTACGAGATGGAGTTGATCTCGTACGCGCTGGATCGGTTGGGCGAGATCGAGGGCCTTCGCATCTACGGCCCGAAGGAGGATCGAGCGGGAGTTCTCTCCTTCACGTACAAGAACATCCATGCCCACGACCTCGCGACAGTCCTCGATCACCATGGAATCGCGATCCGGGCCGGCCATCACTGTAACCAGCCCCTCATGGCACATTTGGGGGTGGACGCCACTGCGCGCGCCAGTCTGTATTTGTACAACACGCGAGCGGAGATCGACGCCCTCCATTACGGGATCCGCCTTGCCGCGCGAGTCTTCGGCGGGAGGGCCTGATATGGCTTGGATCCACATGCTACACTCCCGGCTGGGCGACCTCTTGTGGGTAGGATGCCCGGAGTAGTCAAGATCATGCAACGGCCCGGGCCCGAAGCCTCTTACGGGCGCGCTATCCTCAAGGGGATGAGCGTCACGCTCCGGCACATGCTGAATCCCTACAAGGTGACGCAGCAATACCCCGACGAGAAGTGGGAGTTGGCGCCACGCTTTCGGGGGACGCACCGGATGGCGGTGCATGAGGACGGGCGGTCGAAGTGCGTGGCCTGCGGGCTCTGCCCCACCGTCTGTCCAGTTAACTGCATCAAGCTCATCCCGGCCGAAGACGAGAACGGCGAGCGGTACGCAGCAGTCTACGAGATCGACGAGTTCCGCTGCATCTTCTGTGGCTTTTGTCAGGAGGTCTGCCCCGTGGAGGCGATCCACCTCGGCGTACACTACGAGAACGCCGAATACAGCCGGGAGCGGTGGGTGTACGATCTCGAGCAGCTGAGCGAGCTCGACCACCCGTACACAGCCCTGTGGGACCCTGCGGATCCTTCGTCCGAATGACTGGGAATCCGGGGAGCGCGGAAAGTCTGAGCAGCCGGCTCAGCGTGTCTCAGACGGTGTTTCGACTCTCGACCTGAAGCTGGACGTAGCCGTCTTCCACGCTGGAACAGGGACACATCTCGAGACGATATCGAATCTCCGCACGCAGCAGTTCGAGGGCACTGGTCCAGCTTACACCCCGAGCGCTAGCCAGGGGGTCCGAACAGCTGGCTAAGTACTCTCCGTCCTCTGTCGTGTCGATTCGCGCGTGGAAGATCATGGCGAACCTGCCCGACCCCTCAGTGTGGTTGTCAGTTGGCTGGTTCGAAGTTGACGCAGAGTTCGTCGGTCTCAGCGACATCGAGTGGTTGCTCGAAAAGGTTACACCAGCACTCGGCGGAGTCACCCGTACAGCGCCCGTCGCAGTCGAAGTAGAGGCAGGCGGGACACGTGCCGAACGAGCGGCCTCCACGGACCTGGCCAACCCGAGCCACTAGCTCTTTCAGTGTACGAACGAATCGGGCCCGAACTGCGGGCTGCAGGGAGCGAAACGCGGCGACGAGATCGTTCAGTGGATCATCCTCTAATGTGTCTCTCCCCTTCTTGGCCAAGTCGAGTCGGATGCTGCGGCCGTCAACTGCGGAAGGATTCCTCCGCACGAATCCGCGGTCAACCAAACGCTGGACCGTCTGGGAGGCAGTGCCGCGCGTCGTCGCGTGAAACTCGGCGAACGCCGATACGGTCCGCGAGAACCGGTTGGCGCGCGAAAGGAAGCGCAACGCGGCCCATTGAGCGGGCGTGAGGCCGCGCGGGTAGCCTGCTCCCACCACCGCGTACCCGAGCTGCGCTAGCAGTTCGGCACCTTCTTCCTCGCTTCTCGAGCCGGCTTCCATACAGATAAACGGTAGCTATACCAACCTATGTTGACAAGCTAGATTAACCATATAGTTTTGTAACGCAACTATACGCGACAACAGTGGTTGGCGAGAGAGCCGTCCGCTGGGCCGGCTTCTGACGACAGGATAAGCACTTGCCGCGCAACGAGACGATCACCGAGCTCGGGCTCGACGAGTACAAGTACGACTTCGTCACCGAGGACAAGCCCGTCTTCAAGTCCCGGAAGGGCTTGGACGAAGAGATCGTGCGCCAGATCTCGGCCCACAAGGAGGAGCCGGCG
>JBDLIK010000457.1:0-3688 GCA_039714895.1 Myxococcota bacterium
GGACGCGCAGGAGCGGCTCCCAGAGGTAGCGCTCGTGTCCCCACTCGCCCCGGTCGCCGAGCAGCTCGCCGTGATCCGCGGTGACCACGATGAGCGTCCGGTCGTAGAGCCCTCGTTCCCGGAGGCTGCGGAAGAGCTTTCCGAGCTGTTCGTCCATGTAGAGGATTTCCGCGTCGTACAGCGAGGGAGCCTGGGCGGAGGAGCGGAGGTTCACCGAGACATCGCTGGGCAGGAAGCTTCTCCGATAGGCCGGTGGCGGCGCGTAGGGAAGGTGGGGATCGAAGTAGTTGAGGAAGAGGAGAAAGGGCTCCGGGACGTCGTCGAGCCAGCGCAGAGCGCTCGTCGTGACGTCGGCGGCGCGGCGGCCCGCGGCAACTCCCTTGTCGTCGTAGTGCTCGAAGCCACGAGCGAGTCCGAAGCTCCCGATCAGCCAGGGTCCGGCAACCACAGCTCCGGTCTGGTAGCCGGCGTCTCCCAGGATCTCCGCCAGGGTCCGCGCCTCTGCGTCCAGGGACCGTGCCCGGATCCCTTCGGGCGCATCGATGGCGTCGGCCAGGATGAGGGAGCCCTCGGGATCGTGGCGCATCCCGTGGCTCGTCGGGTAGCGCCCGGTGAACAGGGAGGCATGGGCCGGCAGGGTCCAGCTGGAGGTGGAGTAGGCGTTCTCGAAGACGGTGGCGTGGGACGCGAGCTCGTCGAGGTGGGGACTGGTGGGGCGCTCGTAGCCGTAGAGGCCGAGCCGGTCCCTGCGGGTGGTGTCCAGGGTGATGAGCAGGACGTTCGGCCGCTCCCGTGGCGCCTCGCTCCCACAGCCTCCAACGAGGCAGAGCACCCCGAGGCTGAGCATGAGGAATCTGCGGCGCAAGGCCAGACTCTAGCTCACGAACCGCGCCGACAGCCGCCCGGGCTCGATGTCCCGAGGTCCGGAACGTGGATGACGCCGCCCTCCACGACCGCGGACTCGGGCACCCCGACGCGCCGCAGGGCATCGCCACTGCGGATCTCCACCTCCGCGGCGGTGCCGATCTCGGATTCCCACCCCGCGGTCGGATAGGGGAAGCGGATCTCCCAGCAACCCTGCGGGTCGGCGTGGGTCGCGGCGAGGAAGCGGAAGCTGCGGCCCTGGTTGGTGCGGACCCTGAGGGACGCTTCCACCCGGGCCGCGGGGTCGGCCCGGCCTTCCAGGCGAGCGCCGGCCACGTGTTCGTAGAGCTTGAAGCCGGGAAGCTCCGGGGTCGCGCCGAAGCGCTTCGGCGGCGACTCGTGCACGAGTCGGTGGCGGGCCACGGCGGGGACGGCGACGGGGACCCGGCGCGCCCTCCGATTGCGGACGACCACCGAGTCGCGAGATCCCTGTCCGTCACCGAAGTAGAGACGGGAGAGCAAGCTCCTCGGCAACACGTCGCCCAGGGGCGCCCGGTACTCCAGGAGGACGAAGCGTGCCCGCAGCTCGTCGAGGATCCTGGATCCCCGCGGCTCACCGCTTCGATAGTACTCCCGTGCCAGCTCGAAGTTCTCGGGCGCGGCGTCGTCGCCGAAGTTGTCGACGACGACGGGCCGCTGCCCCACGTAGCGGAGCACGTGGCCGTCCGTCCAGGGCGCGAGGATCCCGTACTCCGGTGTCTGCTCCGCCTCGAAGTAGCTCGAAGTCGGCGGCGTGTGCTCGCGGATCCAGTCGGCTACCGAGATCAGCATCCGTCTGCGCAGCAGCCGCTGGCCGAGCTCCGGCTCGAGTCCCCTTGCGAAGCGGAGCGGGTCCTGGAGGAAGGGGCCATAGATCCACAGGCACGGCAGGAAGACGAGCATCGGCAGCAACAGCGCCACTCCTCTGGCGAGGAGACCCGGGCCCAGCTGGCGAGACAGCTTCGTCCAGAGCGCCGGCGTGCAGGCTCCGACGAGGAGCGACATCGAGACCGCAAGGCAGGCGATGAAGCGAGCCTGAACGAGGGTGACGCAGAGGAGCACGCCGGTGCTGAAAGCGACCGTCGCGACGGATCGGGCGCGCGGGCCCTTCGGGCGAACCGCGTCCCGGGCCGTGAAGAAGAAGACGGGCAGCAACAGCAGCAGGCCCGAGAGCTGTGTGAGCGCGAAGGCGAGGCTCGGACGGCCTCGCTCCATCAACAGCGGGCGCGACTCGGAGACGGCCGACTGGAAGCGCTCCTGCTTGGCGAGCCAGCCGACGGCCTGGGTCGTGGCCTCGCTCACCCCGGAGGTGAGCAGGGACATGCCGCCGAGGACGGCGAGCAGGAGGAGGAGGGCGACGCCGAGACGCCGCCCGGAACCGACCCGGATCCGAGGAAGCGGAAGCACCCACGCGCACAGACCGTAGCCGACGGCCAGGCCCGCCAGGAGCCACGGTTGGAAGTCCGACAGCACCAGCGGAGAGAACGATCCCCAGACGGACCAGGTCCGACCCAGGGCGGCCGGCGCCAGCATCGCCGCCGCCAGCCCGTGGGCCACGAAGAGCCAGAGGGCGACGCGCCGCAGCTCCCGAGGCGTGCGCAGCGTGGCCAGACGGACCCCCAGCGGCACCTCGACGATGGCGAGATGGAGGAGCATCCCCGGCCACAGCAGCAGGCATCCGGCGATCACCGAGCCGAGCAGGACCGCCCAGGCGAGAGGCGATCGCAACGAAGCACGGGGTTCGGACCAGCACCGGATGGCGCCCAGAGTCGCGAAGAGCAGGCTGACGAACGCCAGCGACACCGCCACGTGGTGATCCACGAAGCCGATGCGGGAGACCGTGAAGTGGGCCGGCAGGATCGCGAGAATCGTCCCCGCCACGAAGGACTCCGTCCGACCGAGGGTGAGGCGCGCCGTGAGGGCCACCAAGGCAACGGTGAGCACCGCCAGCAGGGGCGGAATCCAGATGGAGATCCACTCCACGCTCTGCGCCCCGGCGTCGGGTCCCGCCAGCACTCGCACGATCCCCGCGATGCCGAGATCGAAGAACGGCGGCCAGATGGGCTCTCCACCGTGGGGAAAGTTCAGGTAGGGATCGAAGTGGAGTGCCTCGGGCAGCCTGGACACGGAGTAGAGGATGCGGCGGGCGTGGTAGTAGGCGTCGTTGCCGTGGAAGTGGACGCGCCCGGACTCCAGCTGCCAGCGCCAGGGAAGGACGCGCAGCGCGAACGCCAGCAGGAGGAGTGCGGTGTAGCCGAGGAGCTCCCGCGGGCGAACCGGCGCGGGGGACTCGTCGCGCACCTCGCTCATGGTGCGGCTCCGGGGGTCGCGGCGATCCGCCGCCAGACGCGGACACCCTGGGCCCGGAAGTCGAAGGGAGTCTCGTCCCGATACTCGGACTCGAGCCAGCTGCGCCCCCCGGGCACGAAGGGTCGCGAGACGAGGATGGTGTCGGGCATCTCTCCTGCAGAGAGCGGGCGATAGCCTTCGGGAGAGTTGTGCCGCAGATAGGGCTCCATGCCCCGGAAGAAGAAGCCGTAGGGCACGTGGTTGTCGGCGTGGTTGAGCGCGAGCAGATGGGTACAGCCCACCGCGTAGACCTTGCCCGACGCGAGCAGCGTCGCCACCTGGCGGGCGAGGCGCTCCTGGTCCGGCAGCTCCGCAGCCACCGCCGAGGAGCGCGGCAGCAAGCTGGCGTTCCCCAGGAAGAGCAGCAGGCAGGCGGCCCGGAGCGCGAGACCGAAAGGGCGAGCCCAGCCTCGGGAGACCCTCTCGACGGCCGCGG
>JBDLIK010000458.1:0-3680 GCA_039714895.1 Myxococcota bacterium
GACGTCCAGCAGGATTCCGCAGTCGGCGCGCCGGGCGAGCTCGGCCAGGAACTGCGGCTCCGGGATCGTGGAGTGTTTCCAGACGACGTAGCTGGACGGATTCTCCAGCAGGATCCGGCGACCGAGGCAGTCCTGGACGCGTGAGACGCGCTTTACAAGGTGATCGAGGGTCGCCTCGTCGAGCGGCAGCGGCAGCAGATCGAAGAGCGCTCGTCCGTCGGCGCTGCTCCAGCACAGGTGGTCGCTCACGATGGCGGGCTCGACACGCCGGACGAGCGCGGCGAGCGCGCGCAGATAGTCCGCGTCCAGGGGATCGGCGGATCCGATCGAGAGGGCCACCCCGTGCAGCGCCAGCGGATGATCGTTCCGCACCGACTCGAGCACCGCGAGGGGGCGACCTCGGGTGTCCATGTAGTTCTCGGTGATCGCCTCGAACCAGTCGGCACCCACCGCCCCAGCGAGAACGTCGCTGTAGTGCTCGGCGCGCAGACCGGCGCCCGTGCCCAGCTGGGGCCACCAGGACGCCGGGCCTGCGCACCTCGCCTTCATCCAGCTTCGCCCTGGGGCTCGGGCGTGAGCCGCCCCCCCTGGATCTTGAGGCAGGTCTCCGCGTCGATCTTGAGGTAGCCCTGGCCCTTGCAGGCGTTCTCGCCAGCGCACGAGTGGCCCTTGCCGCCACAGGCTCCGGTCCCCTTGCACTTGTTGACGCCGTAGCAGTTGACCTTCTCGGCCTCTTCAGCTGCCACCAGGCTTGCACCGGCGCCCAGCGTCAGCAGTCCGGCGGCCGCGGACGCCAGCACGAGCGTCCCATTCTTCATCCCCTGGGTCATCTTCGTTCCTCCGTTTCTCATTCCTCGATCATTCCCTCGGCGTCGATGCGGATCTCCACCTCGTCACCGACCAGGAATCCACCGGTCTCGAGCACCTCGTTCCAGTTGAGACCGTAATCCTTACGATCGATCGTCACGCTGGCCGTGAACCCGGCCCGGACGTTTCCCCAGGGATCGGCTCCCTGGCCGAGGAAGTGGACGTCGAACACCACGGGTCGGGTCACGCCGTGGATGGTGAGATTCCCAGCGAGCTTCCCGCGCGATCCAGAGACATCGGAGACCCGGGTGCTCTCGAATTCGAGGCTCGGAAACCTCTCCGCGTCGAAGAAGTCCGCGCTGCGCAGGTGCTTGTCGCGCTTCTCATTGTTCGTGTTGATGCTCGCGGCCTGGATCGTTCCGCGGACCTCGGTCGCCTGGGGGTTCTCCGGATCGAACTCGATGGTCCCATCGAACTGGTCGAACCGCCCCTTCACGCTGGTGAAGAGGTGGGACACGCTGAACCCCACCGTGGTGTGCGCGCGGTCCACCTTCCAGCTGGCGGCGCCCGCAGGCAGCGCAGCGGCCATCAGGAGGGCAGCGAACGCGGACACCTGAAGGATTCGGTTCATCTCGGATACCTCCGGTTCACGGTGCTCGCGGATTCAGTACGCGGACCGACCCGGGTGGGTTACGGCCCCCGCGGGGAGGCGCTCGGGTTCTAGGCCCCCTTCACGGCCACGACGTAGGCGATCCAGGCGGGGTCGTCCTCGGCGTGCCGACGCGGCCGGAAGATCCCGTTTCCCTCGTCGGTGCCGCGCTCGGTGCCCTCCCAGTAGACCTCCACCGCGTCGAAGCCCGCTTCCTCCAGGAGATCGCGAAGCTCCGGGAGCATCCACAGCCGCCAGTCGTAGCGGAAGGCGCGCTCCAGCCGGCTTCCGTCGGAGAACTCGAAGTGGATCAGGCAGCGCGTGTGGTGGGTGATGGGATCGAACAGGTCCTGGTCCCAGACGTAGTCGAAGCCGTCGTATTCGCGGGTCTCGGCCCGGCGCTCCTGGGCCTCGGGACCCCCGTAGGCGTCGAGCACGAAGATGCCGCGGCGGGCGAGGCCCGCGTGGGCGCGGCGGAAGTAGTGCAGCAGCTCGCGACGGTTCTTGAAGACCGAGTAGGAGAAATTGAAGGCAGCGACCACGTCGGCTGCCGGTCCGCGGACCGCGCGCACGTCCGCCTCCACCAGCCGCAGGCGCCGGAGCTGCTCGGGACGCAGCTTCACCAGGTTGTGCTCGCGCCCCCACTCGAGCGGCTCCGGGTCGAGGTCGATGCCGGTGGCCCGGTGGTCGCGCCCTGCGCGGACCCAGCAGCAGGCGAGCAGCGCGCTGCCGCAGAAGTCCTCCCGCAGGTGCCGCGGCGCACCGCCGAAGTGTCTGGCGTACATCCTGCGCAGCCGGGAGACGTCGCCTTCGGGATCCTGGACGGATTCCTGGTAGAGCGCATAGCGGTCCGCGCGCTCTGCGCGGCTCTTCGCGTCCTTCTTGCGGCTCTTGCCGTCGCGCTTCTTCCGCTCCTTCAACTGCTGGCCTCCTCTTCGTCCGGATCGACGATCAGCGTCAGTCCGCGCACTTCCACCACCCGCAACCGGGAGCCGACGGGGGCGCAGCCTCCCGAGCGCAGCTCCGCTCGCCACAGCTCGCTCGCGAAGCGCACGTAGCCGGAGGGCGAGAGCTCGTCCCGCGCCACCGCCGGACGTCCCACCATCGCCTCGCCGGGGCTGCCGCTCCTGGGCTCGTAGGCGTTGCGAACGAAGCGGAAGAGCACCAGGTCCTTCAGCACGAAGAGCCCGAAGAGGCTCCAGGCGAGCGGTGCGGGAAGCCCGAACCAGTGCATGGCGCCCAGCATGGCGCCGCCCACGGCGAGCCAGCCCGGCAGCTGGAACCCCAGGTAGCGCAGGAACACCCGGAGCGTTCCGGCCCGGGGCCCCAGGGAGTGCGGCGGGTTCTGCGCCAGCGGGATCCCCTCAGCGCCCGGGCCGGCCGAGCACGCAGGTGATCCTCACCGCTCCCGATCCCAGCGCCTTCGCTTCGAAGCGGTAGCGCGCATCGTTCAGCGGCCGGGTCATCGCTTCGAGCTCGTGGGGAGTGTAGGCGCGAAGGTTCGACACCAGACCGTCCCACCAGATGGCGAGGGGAAGGGCCGGCAGCAGATAGGTGAAGAGCAAACGCCGCCAGGAGAAGGGTCGGATCGCGGGGGTCAGCAGCAGGACGAGCAGGATGATCAGCGGCGAGGTGACCACCGTCGCCAGGCTGCGTCGCGAGATCTCGAACACGCCGACGGGGACCTCCGCGTCTCGCGCGTCGGCGAGGATGCGCTGGGCCTGGTCGGGCCGGAAGTGGTGCAGGGCGTCGAAGAGCGTGCGCACGCCGTCCAGGTGGCGCGGGACGCCCAGGGCGTCCACGGGCTCGCCGAGGTAGCGGAGGCCATCCTCCTCCAGGGGCAGACGCTCCCGGGCGGAGGCGCTGGGGAAGCGGTCCGTGAGCAGGGCCGGACAGTCGAGCCCGTGGTCGGAGCGCAGCCGGGCGCGCAGCGAGGGGATCGGGCCACCGCTCCCCGAGCACAGGTCGACGATCCGCTGGCTCTCGCTGTGGGCCAGCAGGTCCGCCAGCAGCGGGACCACCGGATCGAACAGGCGCATGCGCTCCAGCACGGTGTGGAGGTAGTCGGTCTCGTACTCCCGGAACCAGGCCGGGACCCAGGGCTGATCGTTGAACTCGAAGAGGTGGCGCCGCTTCATGGCTGGTCCGGGGCCGCGATTGTAGCTGCGTTCCAGACGGATGGAGGGCCTGGTATGGTCGCGTCATGAGCGAAGCGCCCGCGGGC
>JBDLIK010000459.1:0-3679 GCA_039714895.1 Myxococcota bacterium
GCTCCTTTCCATGGCAGAGTGCCGCTCTCTTCTGCTCAGTGCTTCCCGGCCTCGAGCGTCTCCCCGGCTCGCTGTGCAAGGATGTAGGCCTCGAGCGCCCGCATGCGGTCGTCGTCGTGGGGAAGCTCCGCTCCCTCGAGCGGATTCAGGATGCACCAGTTCACCATGTCCCGGAGAACGACGACCTTCTTGAGCTGCGTCTGGAACTTCGGATACGTCTCGGGGTGGGTGTTGGAGGCGTGCGGATGGCACATCGCACAGGCCACACCGTTCGTGCCCAGTTCGTCGCTGTGGAACAAGCGGTCTCCCTCGGAGACGAGCTTGTCGAGCTCGGCCTTCCAGATCATCTGCTCGCGTCTTGTCGGCTCCCCGAAGGAGGCCTTCACGATCGGGAGCGGACCGCCCGGGACGTAGCTCTCGTACACCCTCCCATTGGCTGCCACCGTGATCATCTGGTTCGTCGCGATCTTCGCGGTGATCTCCTCGCCGCAGTACCGCATCAGGTCCATCAGGACGTCCGCGACCAGCTGCGCTCGTTCGGGCGGAATCTTCTCGTGGGCCCGGACTCCCTCGACGATTACCATCTTCCGCCGATCGCACGCCCAGACCGCTCGCGATGCCCACTGGTCCGTCGCCCCTACGCGTTCGCGTCGACCACGTTCGCGATCGGGCGCGCTCTCGATTCCTGCGCCGAGCAGGCCGACGACGAGGGCGCCAACAAGCGTAGCTCCCGAGATCCACTGGACCTTCATGTCACGTCTCCTCCTAGTACGACGGACCGGCGTAGCCGCCGGGTCCCGGGACCGCGTTCGACGCCAGCTGCTGTGCTGTCACTTCTCGCGGGTTCCGCGACCAGAGGTTGTAATGCTTGTCGACGCGTCCGTTCTTCCGCACGTCGACACGACCGTCTCCGCAGCCGTCGAATTGGTTGAAGGGGTCGGGCCGGAGCATCTGCACCGTGTACTCGGGGAGGCCTTCCGGTGCGTAGGGCCAGGGCCAGGCGGTGGAGAGCAGCCCGTGGAAGTGGATGTTGCCGATCCGGTTCGTCAGCAGCTGATGTGTATGGCCGTGAATCACCGAGACCGTCTCGAAGGGGCTCAGGAGCGCCTGGACCTGCTCCGCGTCGTCGGTCCAGAAGTTCCACGGCTTGTAGAGCTTGTAGAGGGGTGAGTGCGAGAAGACGATGATCGGCGTCTTCTTGTTCACCTTCGCGAGGTCGTCCTTCAGCCACTGCCGCTGTGGCTCACCGACCTCGAAGGGGCTCTGTCGGTTGTCATCGAGCCCGGAGACGATGGCCATGCGCTCTTCGGGCGTGTAGCCCTTGGCGGTCCAGAAGTCCTTCTCGACCACGCTGTTCAGCACCACGAAGTGGACGCCCTTGTGGTCGAAGGAGTAGTGGTCGGGACCGAACATCTCCTTCCATTTCTCTCCCATGTCGAGGTACCAGTCGTGCTCGCCCACCATGATCCGGACGGGCGCCTTGAGCTCCTTGAGGATCTGCTGGCCGAGGTCCAGCTCATCCGGGCGGCCGAGCTGGGCCAGGTCACCGCCAAAGAGTACGAAGTCCGGCTGCGGGTCCAGCGCGTTCACGTCCTCGACGGCCTTCACGGCGGCCTTGGCGAAGCGATGTGTCATCCCGCGCGCATAGAGGTGCGTGTCCGAGACGTAGGCGAACCGGAAGGCGACATCGGGATCGTCTCCCGGCGCCGTCGCCGCATGGGCTACGCTCACGAGCTGGAAGCCGTGGGGCTGCACGATCCCTGCGGCCGCAGCCATCCCCGCGAACTTGAGCGAAACGCGAAGAAAGTGGCGGCGGTCGCAGTTCTGGAGCGACTCGAGAAGCCCCTGGTCCTCCGGCGAGCGCTCCGCGAGCGCGCGCTCGATCTCTTTGCGCGTCATGTCGTTCCGGTACATGCAGCACCTCCCGGTTAGGGTACGAGCCTGGCAAGTGGTTCGAACCGCTCCAGGTCGTCGCTCGTGAAGGTCTCCATCAGCGCGCTGAGATCCGCCTTCTCCTGCTCCGTGAGGCCCAGGGGGCGCATCCCACCGTCGAGGTAGGCGTTGTTGTTGCCGCCGCGATCGTAGAACGCGATCACGTCCTCGAGCGTAGCCTCACTCCCATCGTGCATGTAGGGAGCTGTGAGCGCCACGTTGCGGAGCTGGGGCGTCTTGAAGGCGCCCATGTCCTTGGACTCTCGCGTCACCATGAAGCGCCCGAGCTCACTCGCCTGTGCGTCGGTGAGAGCGAGCTCGTCGATCGACTCACCCGCCGCCACCGCGGCCGCGGCCTTGCGAGCGACCGCCTCGAAGTCGATCCGCACGACCCCGACGCCGATGTTGTGAAACAAGTCGTCCGTGAAGAGCGGGAGCACGTCGATGCGGCCGTGGCATGTATTGCAGCGGGCCTTGCCGTTGAAGAGCTCCCAACCCCGTTTGGCCGAGGGAGAGATTGCGTCGTCGTCCCCGGCCAGGAATCGGTCGATCGGGGCGTCGAGACTGATGAGCGTCCGCTCGAAGCTTGCGAGGGCCTGTCCAACGCTTTCGATGGTCACCTCTTCGCTACCGAAGGCGTTCGCGAAGAGCGAGCGATACTCGGGCAGGCTGCGCAGGTGTGCGACCACGGCCGGATGGTCGGCGAAGCCGTGCTCGATCGGGTTGATGAGGGGCTGCACGGCCTGCGCCTCCAAGGTGGGCTCGCGGCCGTCCCAGAACTGGGAGGCGAGGAACGCGGCGTTGAGCACGGTCGGCGCGTTGCGCGTACCGGCTGCCCCCCCGACTCCCGCCGAGGTGGCCTTGCCACGGGGGTCCGCGAAGCCATGGCGGGGATCGTGGCAGGATGCACAGGCCACAGTGCCGTCGGTCGAGAGGCGCGCATCGAAGTAGAGCTTCTGGCCGAGCTCGACCTTGGCAGCGGTGGGAGGGTTGTCGGGCGGAATTTCGGGAGGCAGGACGCCCGCTGGGACCTCGAGCTCAATCTCGCCTGCCAGGGCCTGGACCGTGACCAGCATGAGGAGGACCGCCATCCCGGCTGCGAGACGCAGACGGGTCCACTGCGGCCGCCAGTCCCTCGACGAGGCAGTCTCCCGGGCGTCGTGGCCGAGGCTGTAGGGCACCACCGAATGTTGGTTAGTTTAGACGACACACAGTGTCAAGAGAGAATCGGGGGTCAAATCTCGTCAGCGCAGCGTAGGCAGCGGCCCTCGAGGCTCACGCGGATGGACTCCACCTGGAAGCCCTCGGGAAGCGGTGTTCGGCCCCGGATCTGGGCGTCCGCCTTGGCGGGAACGTCGTAGAGGCGGCCGCAGACACGACAGCGGGCGTGGTAGTGCGGGTTGCGGTTGCCTTCGTAGCGTGCGGGCTCGCCACCCTCCGTGACTCGGCCCGCAAGACCGGCGTTGACGAGCGCGTCCAGGATCTCGTAGACCGTCTTCTTGCTGAGATCAGGCATCTTCCGGAGAAGGCGCGAGTGCATCTCCGCCGCCGTGGGGTGGCCCTTCCGGGCGCGGAGCAGGCTCAGCACGGCGATGCGCTGCCGCGTCGCGCGGAGCCCGCGGCCGGCGAGCTCCTCCCCAAGGTCCTGCCGCTCGTTGCTCCGCATCCTGCCGAGGAGTGTAGGCGCTGTTCGAGCGCGGGGAAAACGCAGCGGGGCGCATCTGGATCGCGCCGACGCGGGTCACGA
>JBDLIK010000460.1:0-3677 GCA_039714895.1 Myxococcota bacterium
AGGAGGGCAGCCATGGGTTGCGGCCGCGCGGGCAGTCCGGTATTTGGGAGGAGTTCATTCCGGGGATCAAGCCGGGTGCTCTCTATAAGTTTCATATCGCGTCCCGGCACAACGGCTATCAAGTGAACAAGGCGGATCCGTTCGGTGTGCGCCATGAAACGCCACCCAAGACAGGGTCGGTGGTATGGGAGCTGGACTACACCTGGGGTGACAAGCAGTGGATGGCCGAACGGCACCAGCGCAACCACCCCGCGCGGCACCGGACGGCCCACGAAGGCCAGGCCTCCGGCGAGGAACAGCGCGGGAGACAGCCCCATGCCGGCCGCTCCCAGGGGACGGAGCTCTGGTGGACTCACGAGCACGACGCCTGCCCCCAGGAAGAACGTGGCCCAGGCAAAGGCCCAGGGACGCTGGGCGCTGCTCGGGTCGCTGCTCGCCACCAGCCCCGTCACCACCAGATAGCCGCCGAAGAGGAGCACCAGGGCGATCGCGAAAGTTGGGAAGAGTTGGGCGGCCTCCGCGGTCACGGCGCGTGCTCGCTGTGCCGGGCCCTGGGAAGGGTCATGCGAGGCTCCCTGCCACCCCAGAGGCCTTTATACTCCCATCCCGGCCGCGATCCAAAGCGGCAGGGGCCCGGCGCTCGGGTCGATCCGCCGATCGACCGATGAGGCCCGCTGGCAGGCTCGCGCGTGGGCTCGTGATAGCCTCTGGCGCGAGATCGGGGAGGGTCGCTCTTGAGTCGCGCGCGCGTGGCCATCATCGTCGTGCTCCTGCTGGGGTTGCTCCTGCTCCTGCTGCGCTCCCAGGCCGGGGTCGTGGTCGAGCCCGGGAGCACGCTGGTCGTCGAGCTCTCCGGCGAGTACATCGACGGCCCCGAGCGCTCGCTGCTCGCAAGCCTCTTCGGGGAGCGGGGCACGCCGCTGGCCTCGCTGCTCTCGGAGCTCGCCAAGGCCGAGCGGGACCCGCGCATCACCCAGGTGGTGATGCGGGTGGGGGACCTGCAGGCCGGCTGGGGCAAGGCCCAGGAGATGCGCGCGGCGTTCGCGCGGCTGCGGGAGCGCGGGCGCAAAGTGGTGGCCTACCTCGAGATCGAGCAGTACGGGGCCAACCTCGAGTACTACGTGGCCTCGGCGGCGGACGAGATCCATTTGACGCCCGCCACGCGCAGTCCCTTCGCGGGCCTGGCGGCCGAGTACCTCTTCTTCGGGGGGCTCTTCGAGAAGATCGGGGTGGATGTCGAGTACGAGCGCATCGGGCGCTACAAGAGCGCCGTCGAAGCCTACGCCGAGAGCAGCATGTCTCCGGCGAACCGGGAGATGGCCAACTCGCTGCTCGACTCCATCGAGTCCCAGTTCGTGACCGCCATCGCCCAGGGTCGCGGGCTCACCCCGACGCGGGTGCGGGAGATCATGGACGCCGCTCCCACCACCGCCTCGGAGCTGGTGGACGCGGGGCTCGCCGACGGCGTGACCTACTACGACGAGCTCCTCGAAGCGATGGGTGACCCACCGGTGGTGGAGGCCTCGGAGTGGGCGCAGGTCGACGCCGAGAGCCTCGGCTTCGAGCCCGAGGCCACCCTGGCCCTGGTCTACGGAAGCGGCCCGGTCGTCACCGGCGAAGGCGCCACCGACCGCCGCGGGCAGTCGGTGCTGGCCTCGCGCACCGTCGCGGATGCCCTGCTGGACGCGGCGGAGGATCCCGAGATCGACGGCATCATCTTCCGGGTGGACAGCCCCGGAGGCTCCGCGTTGGCCTCGGATCTGGTCTGGCACGCCGTGGAGCGCGCCAAGGAGTCGGAGAAGCCGCTGATCGTGAGCTTCTCGGACGTGGCAGCCTCCGGCGGCTACTACGTGGCCTCGAACGCCGACTCCATCATCGCCCAGCCAGCCACCCTCACCGGCTCCATCGGTGTCTTCGTGCTGCGTCCAGTGCTCGGCGGGCTCTTCGACAAGCTGGGGGTCGGGGTGGAATCGTTCACCCGGGGCAAGCACGCGGATCTCTATCTCTCCTCGCGTCCGCTCTCTCCGGGATCCCGCGAGCGGCTGCGCGCGGACGTCGAGGCCATCTACGAGCTGTTCGTGGCCCGCGTGGCCGAAGGGCGGGCGCTCCCCACCGAGCAGGTGGATGCCGTCGGCCAGGGGCGGGTATGGACGGGCGAGCAGGCGCTGGAGCGTGGGCTGGTGGACTCGCTGGGCGGTCTGCGAGTGGCGGCGCTGGAGGCCCGCAAGGCGCTCGAGCTCGACGCCGAGGCCGACGTCGCCCTCGTCCCCTATCCGCCGCCCCGACCCCTTGCGGAGCAGATCCAGCAGCTGCTGGGCGGCTCGGTCGCCGCGCAGCTGCTGCCGGCCCTGCCGGCTTCCCTGCGCAGCCTCGCAGGCCTGCTGCAGGCGACCCCCGCCGGGACGCCCGCCCTGGTGCCGCCCCTGCTCGTGGAAGTGCGGTAGGGCTGCGGGCGTCGCCCGCAGCCCGCTAGCATGGGCCGAGGGAGGGCAGGCGGTGCGCATGGAGAAGCAGTTCGTGGTCGCGCGGCCCCGCGATGAGGCAGCTGCCGCAGCCCAGCAGGACGAGACGCTCGTCCACCTGTTCCCCGACACGAGCACGGAGATCGTCGAGTCGAGCGGAAGCCGCAGGACCACGCGCAGCCACTACCGGGCCCTCGGTCGCGAGGGCGTCGCCACCTTCCACTTCACCTTCGCCGAAGACGGCAACATCGGGTTCGAGAAGGTCTGCGACGGCAACGTGTGGCGGAAGCTCGAAGGCAGTGTCCGCTTCGAGCCGAGCAGCAAGGGAACCCGCGTGCGCATCGAGATGGAGGGTCGCACCAAGACCCTGGTCCCCGAGTTCACCATCAAGGGACCGATGCAGGACCAGCTCGCCCAGATGGCGAAGGCGCTGAAGCGCCGCATCGAGTCGGCCTCTGGCTGAAGCGCCGGGCATGGCGGTGGTTGCCAGCGACGGCGTGAGGCTCTATGCCGAGGCCCACGGCGAGGGCCTGCCGCTACTGCTCTCCTGCGCCTACTGCACCACCCACGAGAACTTCCGCCCGCAGGTGGAGCCGCTGGTCCAGGCGGGTGCCCGGGTGGTGCTCTGGGACTATCGGGGCCACGGACGCTCCCAGTCGCCCTCGGATCCCGCTGCCTACAGCATCGACCAGGTGGTCGATGATCTCGGCCGCGTGCTCGACGCCACCGCTCCTGGGAAGCCGGCGGTGGTGGGCGGGCTCTCCTTCGGGGGGCTGGCCTCGCTCCACTTTGCGCTGCGTCAGCCGGCGCGGGTGCGCGGGCTGCTCCTGGTGGACAGCGGTCCGGGCTTCAAGAAACCCGAGGCCCAGGCTCGCTGGGAGGCGATGGTGGAGCGCACGGCCTCGTTCCTGGAGAAGCGGGGTCTCGAGGCCTTCGTGGCCAGCCGGGCCTCGGCGACCCTGGTGGGACGCCGGGCGGAGCTGCCGGCGGCGCGTGCCGCGGCCCGCGCCATCGCCGAACAGGATCCGGCGGGGCTCGCCTGGTTCGGGCGGCGGGTCTCCGGCCTCGCCCCGGCGGTGATCGACGAGCTCACCGGGATCGACGTGCCCGCACTCGTCGTGGTGGGAGAGGACGACGAGCCCTACCTGCGCGCCGCGAAGATGATGGCGTCGCGGCTGCCTGGCGCGCGCCACGTGGTGATCCCGGGTGCGGGCC
>JBDLIK010000461.1:0-3663 GCA_039714895.1 Myxococcota bacterium
CTGCGCTCCGAACCCCTGCCCCGCAACGCCAACGGCAAGATCCTGAAGCGTGACCTCAAGCAGGAGCTAGGCTGGTAGGGGGAGGCAGATCCATGCCCGTCCGGAACGTGAATGGGATCCGCATCGAGATCGAGGACGCCGGGCCGCGCCAGGCCCCGGTGGTGCTGCTGGTGCGGGGCCTCGCGAGCCAGCTCATCCATTGGCCCGACGCGCTGATCCAGATCCTCCTGGAGTCCGGCTTCCGGGTGGTGCGCTTCGACAACCGGGATGCCGGGCTCTCCCAGAAGCTCGAGGGCGTCCCGGACCTCGCCGACGTGGCCACGGGCCGCAGGGCTCCTCCCTACACGCTCGCGGAGATGGCGCTGGACACGGTCGGCGTCCTCGGGGTGCTGGGGATCGACCGCGCCCACGTGGCGGGCATCTCTCTCGGAGGCATGGTGGCCCAGCACGTGGCGTTCTCCCATCCCGATCGCTGCCTCTCGGTCGCATCGATCATGTCCACCTCCGGTGCCCCCGGGCTGCCGCCCGCCACCCCGGAGGCGATGGATGCGCTCACGTCGCAGCCGGCGGATCCGACGGATCGTGAGTGCGTGATCCTCCACAACATGCGGACCCAGCAGGTGATCGAGAGCCCCGCCTACCCGCCGAGCCAGGAGGAGCTTCGCCACTACTTCGAGCGGGGCTACGACCGCTGCTACTGCCCGGAGGGGTCGCTCCGCCAGATGGCGGCCGCCATCGCCGATGGCAGCCGGGCGGAACGGCTGGCGGAGGTCCGGGTGCCGATGCTGGTGCTCCACGGGGCCGCGGATCCGCTGATCCACCCGGCCTGCGGCGAGGACACCGCGCGGCGGGTGCCCGGGGCGAAGCTCGAGATCGTGGTGGGTATGGGGCACGACGTCACGACGGCGAACGCCCCCATCGTCGCCCGCCACCTGATCCAGCACGCCCGCTCGGCGGCATGACGACGCTCCGGCGCGCCCTGCTCCTCGGTCTCGCCTTCGGTCTGGCGGCCTCCACCGCGGAGCTCTGGCTGAACCTGATCCCCTTCACGCAGCGGCGCTTCGGGCCCGGGCCGCTCTTCTTCGTGAAGGTGGCCGCCCTGCAGCTGCTGCTCGGAGCCCTCCTGGGTGCGCTGGCGGCGCCGCTGCTGCGGCTGCGCGGGGGCCCCGCGCTCCACGTGCTCGCGGTGTCGCTCCTCTGGTATGGGCTCGAACGCTGGGTGTCCGTGGACGCGCCGCTCTTCACGCCGCTGGAGGTGGGCCCCCCGGCCGCGGGTGCGGTCCTCGTGCTCCTCGGCCTGCTCGTCGCGCGCTGGCGACCCGCTGTGGCCTGGATGCTGGGACTCGTCGCCCTCGCGGCGGGGATGGCGGCGCCCCAGATCTATCTGCGCGCTACTGCGCCACCGCGGGCAGTCCAGCTCGAGCCTGCGCCCCCGCCCCCCGGCGCACCCGACGTGGTGCTCATCGTGCTCGACACGGTCCGGGCCGGGAGCCTGTCCACCTACGGGTACGAGCGGCCGACCGCGGCGGGGATCGACGCTCTCGCCCGGGAGGGTGCGCTCTTCCTGGACGCCACCTCGCCCTCCACCTGGTCGCTGCCCTCCCACGCCTCGCTCTTCACGGGCCGCTACCCCTCGAGCCACGGGGCTCACGCGGAGCATCGCTACCTCGACGCCCGCTTCCCGACCCTGGCGGAGGTGCTCGAGAGGAGCGGCTACGAGACCTACTGCTTCACCTCCAACGCGTGGATCAGCGACGGTCTCGGGCTCACCCGCGGCTTCGGCTGGCAGGACGAGTCGCTCCGCAGCCAGGGAGGCGCCGGGATCGGCTTCAGCTTCATCCACCGGCTGCTCGATCGCGTCGGGCTGCAGGATACCGACAAGGGCGGGGGAATCGTCGCCGACGCCTTCGCCGCGTGGGCGGCCGAGCGGCCGGCGGAAACGGACCGGCCCGCCTTCGTCTTCCTGAACTTCATCGAGGCCCACTTTCCCTATCACCAGCTTCCCCAGGAACACCTCTTCCGCTTCACCGACCGGCCCTACGGGGAGCTGCGTGAGATCAGCATGGACCTGCTCGGGGCGCAGTTCGGGGGAGCCGGGCGGCGGGTGGAGGAGGTGGAGGAGCCCACCCGCGCCATGTACGACGGAGGCGTCGTCTACTCGGACGAGCTGCTCTCGCGGATCGTCGGCGCGCTCCGGACCCGGGGTACGCTGGACGACACCGTCCTGGTGGTGCTGGCGGATCACGGCGAGGTGCTGGGGGAACGGGCCGGCTTCTTCGGGCATGGTCCATCGCTCTACCAGGAATCGATCGGGGTACCGCTGCTGATCCGCTACCCGCCCCGCGTACCCGCCGGGGTTCGCGTGAGCGAGCCGGTCTCCACCCTCGGCGTCTTTGCGACGATCCTCGAGCTTGCCGAGCTTTCCTCACCCCCCACGCTGCAGGTCGGCTCGCTGATCCCGCTGCTCTCCGGCGGCGGCTCCGAGGCCGCCGGGCCCATCCTCTCGGAGCTGCACGATGCCACGGAGATGTCGGGGGGCGTGCGAGACCGACCGGATCCCCAGATGCTGGGAGAGCGCCGCTACCGGATGCTGCGCGAAGGCTCCCTCAAGCTCGTCGAGACCTCCAAGGGAGAGGCCCTTCTCTACGACCTCGAGGCCGACCCTGGAGAGACCCGCGACCTCGCGCCGGAGCGTCCCGAGGTCCTCGCACAGATGCGGGCGCGCATGGCCGAGGTCCAAGCCCGGCTGGAGCTTCCGGACCTCGACGCCCCGCTGGCCGTCGGAGAGGACGCACCCGAGCTCGACGAGGCCACCCGCCAGCAGCTGCGCGCTCTCGGCTACGCGGATTGACGGCTCGCGGGTCGAGGCTAGAGCCGAGCGAAGCGGCGCACGCCGCGGCTGGCGTCAGAGCACGGCCGATGGCTGCGGGCCTTGCCCGCAGCCCCTTTACCTGTGCGGGCCCGGGGCGTAGTAGGTGCCGAAGCGGCCCACGGGGCGTCCGGCGGTGAACCACCAGGGAGTCTCGATCATCGCCCGCGCCGTGGGCTCGCCCACGCCCATCAGGTAGAAGGGGACGGCGAGTCCCGTGTAGAGCCCCGTCGAGGCGAGGGACACGACCACCGCCACCGGACGCACGATGGCGGCGTCGAGGATTGCGAGGCCGAGGTTCGCGTCCTCGGCGGATGCGGCACCAGGGGCTCCCACCAGGAACGACAGCATCAGGGTCAGCATTGCGAAACGCTTCATCAGGATCTCCTTCGACGAGAGCGGGGAGGCTCGATTCTCTCACGCGATCCGAAGAGATGGAAGACCTCGCAGGGGTGAATCCACGTTTCCGGACGACGAGCGAACCTTGCTGCGCGTCGCTTTCGTGGGAGTTGCCTACCGGTGTACCCTGCCGGGGTGAGCGATCGTCTCGCGGCTCTCTTCGAGCTCGGCGCGCTGACGCGCTGCGCGGATCGCGTGCAGATCTTCGGGGCGGACCCGATCTTCTCGACGGTCTTCGACGTGGGCGACGCCGCGGCGGCGTCCTTGGCTGCCGTCGGCGTGGCGGCCGGGGAGCTCCACGCCCTGGGCGGGGGTCCCCCGCAGTCCGTGTGCGTGGACACGAGGGCGGCCGCCGCCTCCCTGCTCGGCTTCGCCCTGCAGACCCGGGACGGTGC
>JBDLIK010000462.1:0-3663 GCA_039714895.1 Myxococcota bacterium
CAGCGCACTGGCGATGAAAAGTCCGAGACCCGTGCTGCGCTCGCCACCGGTTGGCTGGTTGGAAAGCCTCGAAAATCTGCGGAAGCAGCTCCGGAGGCAGCTGGCGGAGGGTGCTGGCGGCTCGGTGCTGGCGGAACAGCAGGTCCATCACGTCGCGGATCTCGTCCGGCGAGAGATCCGCCAGGAGGGGCCCCAGGTCGGCGGGGTGGATGCGCGCCAGCAGGCGCTCCGCGCGACGATGCACACCGCTCGCCAGCAAGCGGCGCAGGATCCTCGTGGTGGTGACCTGAGGAGTCGCCATGAAGAAGGCCTCGCTCCCCCCGAGGCCTCCTGGGAGGGACTCAGGCGCGGGAGACGATCGCGGGGGCGGGGGCCTTGGAGGGGCCCCCGTCCCCGGCGTGAATAGGTTGCGGCTCGGGCTGCGAGTCGCTGTCGATGCTTTCCGTTCCCATCCGCATCCAATTGGGGGTTTCGTTCTGCGACATCGGCTAGTTGCACCCAAACTTTAGCGAAGCCGCGTACTTGGGGCGAGGCTTCGCCCCGTCTGGGGCGGGTCGGCCTCCCGTCTCTGGTAGGATCGAGACGCACCCAAGGAGACGCCGTGGAAGCCAGCCGCCTGGTCGTCGTGCCCCACACCCACTGGGACCGGGAGTGGTATCGGACCCACGAAGAGTTCCGCTACCGCCTGGTTCGGCTGCTCGATGGCGTGCTCGATCTCCTCGAGGGAGATCCGGACTTCCGCCACTTCACCCTCGACGGTCAGACCGTGGTCCTCGGCGACTACCTGGAGGTGCGGCCCGCGGCGCGGGAGAGGCTGACCCGGCTGATCCGGGAGGGTCGGCTGCTGGTGGGTCCCTGGTACGTGCTTCCCGACGAGTGGCTGGTTTCGGGGGAGGCTCTGATCCGCAACCTGCGGTTGGGCCTCCGGCAGGCCGAGGCTTTTGGCGGTGCCATGCGGCTCGGCTACGTCCCGGACCAGTTCGGACACGTGGGCCAGCTCCCGCAGATCTTCGCCGGCTTCGGCTTCGAGACGGCGATGCTCTGGCGCGGGGTCGGCAAGAACGTCCAACGCACCACCTTCGGCTGGGAGGCACCGGACGGAACGCGGCTGCTCACCATCTACCTTCCCTTCGGCTACGGGAACGCCGTCCATCTCCCCCGGGATCCTCAGGCCATCGTGGACCGGCTGCGCTTCGAGGTGACTCGGCTCGAGGCGATGAGTGACATCCCGACCGTGCTGCTGATGAAGGGCAGCGATCACGTACGGCCGCGGCCCGATCTGCCCCGCGCGCTGGAGCATGCGGTTCGCGATCTCGGGAAGCCCGACTACGAGATCGGAACGCTGGAGGGCTTCGCCCGCCGGGCCCGAGAGGGGGCCCCGGCCTCCCTGGCGTTGCATCGGGGTGAGCTCCGCTCGGGTCTGCGGGCGCCACTCCTGCCCGGCTGCGCCTCGGCGCGCAGCTGGATCAAGCAGGCGGACTTCCGCAACGACCGGTTGCTCACCCGATACCTCGAGCCGCTGGCTGCCTGGGTCGGAGCGCTCGGCGTCGATCCGGATCCCGGGATGATCGACCACGCCTGGCGCCTGGCCCTGGAGAACCATCCCCACGACTCCATCTGCGGCTGTTCGGTAGATCGGGTCCACGATCAGATGCGCGAGCGGTTCCGCCGCGTCGAAGAGGTGGCGGGTACGCACCTGGACGCGCTGGCCGGCGTCTGGACCTCGAGGGTGTCGGTGGGCGGCGAGGGCGAACCCATCGTCGTCTGGAATCCACACGCCGCGGGGACGGCGGAGGTCTGCGCCGATCTCGAGCTGGATCTTCCTCGCGCGCGGGGTCGCCAGGGCGCCCTCCACCTGGAGACGGCAGACGGGCGGCAGGTTGCGGCCAGCGCCGAGCGGCTGGAGGACGCCATCACCCTGAGCGATCTCTCGCTCCCCCCTGCGGTGGTCGCCTGGATGCTGCCCGCCCTCGACGGGGAGTTCGGTGGTCTCCACGTCCGGGCCGTTCGCCTGATCGAACGACAGGGACGCCTGGAGATGGAGGCACGCATGGGCGCGGCACCGGGCCGTCTCGACCTCGAGGCGCTGCGCGGCGAGATCGGCGCGGCCCTCGAGCGCTCCGGGGCAGAGCGCGTCGGCTTCCGGGCCCGACGCCCGCCGCGGGTGCGCTTGCGCTTCGTGGATGCGCTTCCGGGCCACGGCCTGCGAGCCTATCGGGTGGTGGCGGGCGCGGCGGTGGCCTCCGCTCTCGAGGCGTGCACGCTGCCGGGCGGCGGAGCCCGTCTCGCCAACGACTTCTGGCGGGTCGAGGCGGGTCCGGAGGGTCGGGTCACGCTGCAATCTCTGCCGGACGGTCCCCGCATCGAGGACGCGCTGCGACTGGTGTCGGAAGGCGACCGCGGGGACGAGTACAACTTCGACCCGGTACCGGGGGCTGCCGGGGTGGAGCGCCCGGAGAAGGTACGGATCGAGCTCGAGGAGTCCGCCGGCGGGTACGCTGCCCTGCGCATCGAGGGGATCTACCGCGTGCCCCGGGCGCTCAGCGCCGACCGGCGTCGCCGCAGCCGCGCCACTGTGCGCCTCCCCGCCTGCTTCAGGATCCGACTGCCACGCGCCCTGGACCGCGTAGACCTCGAGGTAGAGGTGGACAACACCGCCTGCGATCATCGGCTCCGCGTTCACCTGCGAGCCCCGTTCCGCGCCTCGCGCTTCCAGGTGGAGTCCGCCTTCGAGGTGGTCGAACGGCCGATCGAGCCGGGCCCCGACGCCTTCGGGGAGCGCCCCGCCGAGAGGCCCATCGGAGCCTGTCCCCAGCGCAGCTTCGCCACCCTCGACGACGGCGCGCAGGCGCTCACCGTCGCGAACCGGGGTCTCGCCGAGGTGGAGGCCGTTCGGGAGGGGCAGGGCGACACCTCCCTCGCCGTCACCCTGCTGCGCGCGGTGGGGTGGCTCTCCCGGAGCGACCTGTCCGTGCGACCCGGAGATGCCGGCCCATCGCTCCCCACCCCTGGCGCCCAGGTCCCCGGTCCGCTTCGCGCCGAGCTCTCCCTGCGCCTGCACCCGGTCGAGGATCCGGAGCGGATCCCGGCCGCGCATCGCTTCGCGTACCCGCCCATCGCCTTCACGGGCGGGGGCCCGGCCGGGTCTCCGCTTGCCGACGGGGCGTCCCTGGTCTCGGTGTCGGGGGCTTCCGTGGTGCTCTCCGCCATCGAGCCTCGGGAGGAGGGCGGGGCTCTGCTTCGCGGCTACAACGCCAGCGATGGGCCGTGTCGTGCGCAGGTCCGTTGGCTCCCCGACCCCAGCCGCCGGCTCGAGGCCGTCGATCTCAGCGAGAACCCCGTCGGGACCCCAGCCGAGGCGGGCGTCGCCCGCCTCGAGCTCCGGCCCTGGCAGATCTTCAGTCTCCGGGTCCGCCCCTGCGCCCAGCCCCCGCCCGTCCCCCACCCCAAGGGGGCACCCCCGTCCGGTGAGCCGGGGCCTGCACAGGCGTCGGATCGGATGGCAACAAGGGAGTGAAACCCCTACGGGCAGGAAGGGAATCCGCCCGGTCGGTGGGGTCTCGAGGCGTCGTCGAGACGCAGAAATCGAGGCAGAGCTACAACTTGGCTTCGTTTTTCGGTGGCGAACCATTACACTGAACCTGCTCGCAGGAGAGTGTTCCA
>JBDLIK010000463.1:0-3652 GCA_039714895.1 Myxococcota bacterium
GAGGGAGCCGAGGTCCTCTACCATCTGGCCGGGGTGATCTCCATCGATGGCGAGCGGCGGGGCCTGGTGCCAGCGGTGAACGTCGAGGGAGCGGCCCATGCCGCCCAGGCCGCCCTCGAGCAGGGCGTGCGGCGCATGATCCACTTCTGCTCCATCCACGCCTTCTGCCAGGAGCCCCTCGACGAGCCCCTCGACGAGACCCGCGCTCGGGTGGTCCGAGACGCTGCGGCCTACGACCGCTCCAAGGCGGCGGGCGAGGCGCGCGTGCGCGAGGCGATCGGGCGCGGACTCGATGCCGTGATCCTGCACCCCACCGGCGTGATCGGCCCCAACGACCCCGAGCCCTCCCGCATGGGGCGCACCTTCCTGGATTTCTGCCAGCGCCGGATGCCGGTGAGCGTGCCGGGCGGCTTCGACTTCGTCGACGTCCGCGACGTGGTGGCGAGCGCACTGGCGGCGGAGGAGCGAGGCCGCACCGGCGAGAGCTACCTGCTCTCCGGGCACTGGCAGCGGGTGTCGGATCTCTTCGCCCTGTTCGAGCAGGTCAGTGGCGTCCCGCCCCCCCGGCTGACGGTCCCCATGTGGGCCGCCCGCCTGGGCGTCCCCTTCGCGATGCTCTGGGGCCGCCTGGTGGGTCAGGAGCCCCTGTACACCAGTGAGTCGCTAGCCGCCCTGCGTGCCAACCGGGACGTGCGCCCGGACAAGGCCGCACGAGAGCTCGGACACGACCCGAGACCGACCCTCGAGAGCGTCGAGGCCGTCCACAAGTCCTTCCTCGAACGCGGAATGCTCCGGTCTCCGGCCTGAATCATGCCGAACGTCCGCTGGCTGCTCGCGCTCATCACCCGGGTCCATCGCTGGCTCTACCGCAAGAGCCGCGGCCGGATCGGCGCCTCCCTCGGCGGCTCGAAGATGCTGCTCCTCGAGCACGTGGGACGGAGGAGCGACCGGCTCTGGGCCAAGCTGCTGACCTCCTACAGCTTCTACGACGATTACCGCAGGCGCACGAAGCGGGAGATCCCGGTCGTGATCCTGGAGCGCGCGTGAGCTGCGCACGCCGACTAGCCGCGAGCCTCGTCCCCGCTCGGCGCTGCTGCGAACCACTTGTAGAACGCGGGCAGGAAAAGGAGCGTCACCGCCGTCGATGTGAGCAGCCCGCCCACGACCACGGTCGCGAGGGGCCGCTGGACCTCGCTTCCCACCCCGGTCGAGAGCAAGAGCGGCGTCAGCCCCAGCGCCGTGGTGGCTGCCGTCATCAGCACCGCTCGCAGGCGCAGCGCGGCGCCCTCGATCGAGGCGTCTCGCGCGTCCAGGCCGGTCTCCATCAGGTGGTTGATCGCGGATACGAGCACCATGCCGTTCCCGAGAGCGATCCCGAAGAGCGCAATGAAGCCGACGGAGGCGGGAACGGAGAGATTCTGGCCCGTCACGGCCAGGGCTGCGATGCCGCCCACCAGCGCCAGTGGGATGTTCAGCAGGATTCGGCGACCTCCTCCTCGAGCTCACCCACGGACCTGCGCCTCCCTCGTTTTCCACCCAGCTCGATCAGCTGGCTCAGCAGGAGGGTGGTCTCGGCGGTCTCGACGCCGCTCCGTGGACCCGAGCCCCCGATGTTCTCGGCCTCGGCGCTCAAGATGGGATTGGGTAGGAGCCCCGCTTGGAGCGCACGCGCCTCTCTCGCCCGAACCTCCCACGAGAACGACGCGAGATCTGGGCTTCGCTCTAGAGCGAGCGCAAGCGCATCGCGCAGGCTCAGTCCAGGCTGCGGCTCGCCCTGGCGGCTCCCGCCGGGACTCGCCGAGGAACCGGCGGCTCTCGGCTCGCTGCTCTCGTCGGCGGCGCTCGGGCAAGCCCCGAGCAGTACCACCACCGCACCCGCGACGGCAGCGCGTCGCATGCGCCGAAACCCCTCAATGGAGGACATCATCTCTCTCCGTGTACGCAGCCATGGACCACGCGCGAGCCCGCTCCTACAAGCGAGCACGAACCCAGACGAAGGAATCGGAACTAGGTCAGTGCGCGGAAAGCGCAGGTGGGCTCAGCAGCGGATGACGACCGTGTGAGGCTTCTGAGAGATGAACTGAATCGAGGACCGATGCGAGATCGGGGCGCGCCGGCGCGGGGCGGCCAGTGCCAGGACCGCGATGGGGATCACGGCGGGCGTTGGCCCGGACCGCTTGGCCGCCGCGACGCACTCGGTCGCCGACGATGCGGTGAGTGCCACATCGACGCAGGGGCCGCAGTGCGAGGAAGAGCTGGGAATTGCGATGGCCGTCGCGGCAGAAGCCGCCTGGGGCCCGTCGGAGCAGCCCTCCGGCCCACTGGCCTCGATGGCAAGATGACCGTCGCCTCCGATGCACAGGACGACGTTCTCCTCGACCCCGGCGAAGCCCAGGGTCAGAAGCATCGCCGTCAGCGCCAGAAGGCGCGGGGCCGACTTCTTCCCCACTCCGGTTCCCACGGATGGGAGTATCGGTTACCCCGGACCCCCGCTCAAGAGGGCGCGGCAATCGAGACCTCCCGAGGACGCTCGGGAGGCCTCAGCCGTCTGTGGGCACCGGGACCGTGACGGCTCTCCACTGCCGCCCGAGGTTCGTCCGGCTTCTGCCTGCGACCCCGAACGGTGGCTCTCGAACGCGCGTCTCGGCCCGAGCGGTGCTGGGAGCTTTGCTGCTACGAGCAGGCTCCCAGGCTGTCACCGTGGCTCAGGTGCGCACCCACCGAGCTGCTACCCACCGTGATCGTCTGCCCCTTGTGACAGAGGGTCACGCGCTCCGACTTCGCGAGTCCCTGACCACCAAGCAGAAGAGCAGCAGCAACGATCACAAGTACGCCAAACCTCTTGAACATGTCGCATCCTTTTCAGCTTCAGCACTCATCCCCATTCAGCGGGGCGAGATGGCCACACAATCTGCCACGGGAGCGAGCAGAATGGAAGCAAAACGAAAGCAGAATGTCGGAATGTCAGAACGATGCTCCAGAATCAAGCGTGCCGCCGTCGGGAGCGAGACAGCGGCACCTAATCGAAACTGGGGGAGTGCACCCGACCCACCATCGAGCGACGCGGGCTAGGTTCAATGCCAAAGCGCATCCATCCTCCACTGTGATGCCCGAATGAGTGAGCGTCCCGCCTTCGCGAGCGCCTCCGTAGGGTCGAGGAAGAGGTATGCCGCCACGATGAGGGCCAGGAGTAGCACCTGCTCGTGATTCTGAGAGCCGGCATCCTCCCTGAGAAATCGGAGAAGATGGGATGTCATGTGGGTCCCGCGCTGACGTTCTGCGATGTGGATTGAGACCCCCCGAGCGTGCTCGGAGGGTCTCCAGGCCGCTCCGTCCCTTGCCCCGCTTTGAGGAACCTGCAACGTCGGACGGGTTGGCCGTCCCCTAGATGGCCTGGCTGAGGGGTCCGTGTCAACAATTTCTGACGTTCAGCGAAGCTCAGCGGCGACGCCATCGACTCCCTCCGCGCCGCTTGTTCAAGTAATCCGTCGTACTTGTGGCTGTGATCTGCCGCTCTTCTGCTTGGTGGTCAGGGACGGCCTTGAAGGGGGGAGTGGAGACGCGTCCGTAACCGGCTGGGATGAAGGGGGTTTCTGGCGGGGCGGACGGGCCTCGAACCCGCAACTTCCGGCGTGACAGGCCGGTGCTCTAA
>JBDLIK010000464.1:0-3644 GCA_039714895.1 Myxococcota bacterium
TGTGGCAGGTACACGACGAGATTCTGCGTCACCGGATCGAGGATGAACCCACTGCCCCCGCATGGGACTCCCGACGCTCCGGAGGGATCACACACGCAGTGAGCGGCTGTGATCGCTGTGCTGCATCCGACCAGGGTGGCGCTGCAGAGGCCGAGGTCGCTGGTGATCGCCGCCACCTCGGGCCAGTCGCTCGAGATGGCACCATTGGCGATCTGGGGTCTCGCGATCGGCGTCTCCGCCGCCGCCGGAGCCATGGAGAGCATCGATCCGAGCACGCAGAGCAGCAGCGGCAGGATCCTCATGAAGCCAGGATAACGCGTAGGCTGCAGCAGCAGACGGGAAAACGCGCCGGTCACTCGCCGCCGGCAGGGCGCACGCAGGTCCTGTGCAGGTTCGACACCGAGAGCGGACCGGACTCCGGCCACGCGCGCTGGATCCAACCGAGGCATGATATAGAGAAGGGTGAACCGGCCTGGCGCTGCGTCCCGCCGGGACCCCCTCGGCCCCAGGAGCTGCCTTGGACCCGCTCGAGCTGCTGACGCGCGCCCCGATCCCCTTCCTGGCCCGCTCGCCGGTTCCCCGAGATCTCGACTCCGTCAGCGACCGGGGGGAAGAGGCGCCCCCTTCGCACCTCCGGGGTGCCCTGGAGGCGATCTGGCAGCGGGCGCTCGCCCTCTACCGCACCGGAGTGCATCCTGCTCTGCAGCTCTGCATCCGCTACGAGGGCGAGGTCGTGCTCGACCGCGCCGTCGGCTACGCGGCAGGCAACTCGCCCGGCGACCCGCCCGAGGTGGAGAAGGCCAGGGTCACGACGGAGACGCCCTTTCTGCTCTATTCGGCGTCCAAGGCCGTCACCGCCATGGTGATCCACAAGCTCGACGAGCGCCGCATCCTCCACGTGGATGACCGGGTCTGCGACTACGTGCCGGAGTTCGGTCGCCACCACAAGCAGTGGATCACCCTCCGTCATCTGCTCGCCCACCGAGCGGGGATCCCGAACGTTCCCCCCGAGGCCATGCAGCTCGAGCTGCTCGCCCACCCCGAGCGGATCTGCGAGATCCTCTGCGAAGCCCGCCCCGCCTCCCGGCCGGGCCGGCTGCTCTCCTATCACGCGGTGAGCGGTGGCTTCGTGCTCGCCGAGGTCGTTCGCAGGGCTACGGGAGAAGACATCGGCCGAGCCCTGGAGCGCGAGATCGCGGAGCCCCTCGGCTTCCGCTGGATGCGCTATGGCGTTTCCGCCGGGGACCTGGCGCGGGTGGCGGTCGATGCGGTCACCGGGCCGCCGCCCCCGCCCCCCTTGCGGCAGCTGCTGACGCGCGCCCTCGGCATGGGAATCGACGAGGTCGTGCGCATGGCCCAGGACCCACGCTTCCTCGCCGGCATCGTGCCCTCCGCCAACGTGGTGTCGAACGCGGGCGAGCTCGCGGCCTTCTTCGACTGTCTCCGCCAGGAGGGAGAGCTCGACGGGCGCCGCATCCTGGACCCGCGCACGGTCCGGCACGCCCTGACCGAGCAGAGCTACCGCGAGGTCGACCTCACCCTGCTGATCCCGCTCCGCTACGGGCTCGGCCTCATGCTCGGCGACGATCCCGTCGGCATCTTCGGTCCCCGCACCCCGCGCGCCTTCGGCCACCTGGGCTTCACGAACATCTGGGGATGGGGGGATCCGGATCGCCGGATCGCCGTGGCGCTGCTCACCAGCGGGAAACCCGTGATCAGTGCACACGCTCTGCGGCTGATCCAGCTGCTCTGGGCGATCAACGGCGCGTTTCCTCGGGTGGCTTGACGCCCGCGTCCCGTCTCCGCAGATCGCGGTAGCGCTCACCGCCGCCCAGACGGGAGAGGCCGGAGCCGGCCGCCCGCTGTGAAGTTTCTCCCCACGAGCGGGGCACGACTCCGCAGCTGGGCCGCCCTGGGGCGCAGTCGGCGCCCTGGGTCGGCATGCAAAATGCTTGGCTAGAAGGCAGGGAGGTGTGCCCATGCCCATCAACGAGCGACTCCAGGTGCTGCTGGACGAGAGCGGGGTGGAGTACGAGATCATCCACCACCAGGACGACTTCCGGGCCGTGACCACCGCCGAGGATACGCACACCCCTGCCCGGGAGTTCGCCAAGGCGGTCTTCCTCTGGATCGACGGCAGCTACGCGATGGCCACTCTGCCCGCCACCCACTTCGTGGCCGAGAGCAAGCTCGCGCGCAGCCTGGGGGCCGAGAACGTTCGGCTCGCCTTCGAGTCCGAGATGCAGGACCTGTGTCCGGACTGCGAGGTGGGCGCAGCGCCCCCGTTCGGGACGCTCTACGGGCTTCCCGTCTACGCGAGCCCGGTGCTGGCGAGAGACGACCATGTGACCTTCAACGCGGGAACACACCGCGATGCCGTTCGGATGGCCTACAAGGACTTCGAGCGGCTCGTCAAGCCCCGGATCCTCCCGCTGTCGCGCCACGAGGACGAAGGCTGACCCAGCCGCCTTCCGCGCTAGGCTCCTCGAGCGCACTCGGAGTCGGGGGGGTCATGTTGTCGCTGAGCATCGGACAGGTGGCGGAGCGCGCCGGCATCGCAGCCTCGGCGATCCGCTACTACGAGGCCGAGGGCCTGCTTCCGCGCGCGGAGCGACGCAGCGGACGCCGGGTGTATGACGAGAGCGTCGTCGAGCGCCTGGCGATCATCCAGCTGGCCAAGGCCGCGGGCTTCACCGTGGCCGAGGTGAAGCGGCTGCTCGGCGGGTTCGCCCGGCGCACGCCCCCCGGTGAGCGGTGGCGCACGATGGCAGAGCGCAAGCTCGTGGAGCTCGACGAGCGCATCGCCGAGGCCGAGCGGATGAAGCGCCTGCTCCGGGTGGTCACCCGCTGCGAGTGCCCCAGCTTCACGGACTGCTCCCGGGCGATCTCCAAGGGCTGAACGCGCCCAGCCCTTGACTTGAAGTGCACTCGAACCTGTAGACTTCTGCGGTCCGGCTCGAAGGAGACCCGATGACAGCAGAACCGAGGACATCCGATGCGGGAAGCGGGGGCTGCCAGGACGTGTGCAGCCTTCCGAACGAGGAGCTGGCCGATCGCGTGGCGATGATCCGCCGCGAGATCCTCCCCCTGGTGACCCGGCGCGAGGTGCTGGCGGACGGCGTGGCTCTCGAGTTCGAGCACACCCCCGCCATGCAGAAGACCCTCGAAGACCTCGTCGTCTTCGAGCGCGGGTGCTGCAGCGGCCTGGCGTGGAACCTGGGGCGGCCCTCGGACCGCGTGCTGCGGCTCAGCGTCCAGGGGCTCGCTGCGGACTCCGACTTCTTCCGGGCGCTGGGCCCCGGGGCCCAGGGGTCTGCCTCGGGGCGCCTCGTCCGACTTGCCCATCCCGCCCGGGCCTCCCCGGTCCGCCATTCGGGGCGCGGCACGGGGAGTCCACCGAGGAGCGACGCCTCCTCGCCGGCCTCGCCGTGGAGGAGGCGGTAGTCGCGGGGCGGACCGACGACGTTGACCGTCCGACGGTCGAGACCGAGTGAGACGTAGGCCGCCCCGGCCCGCGCCCCCATCTCGGCCCAGGAGAGCCCGCGGACGGGATCCACGGCGCCGATCGGAACCGTGGCGCCCGACCCCTTCGCGCCGGAAGCGATCCAGACCCGCGAGACCGTCCAGGCCTCGAAACGATCCGG
>JBDLIK010000465.1:0-3641 GCA_039714895.1 Myxococcota bacterium
GGTCAAGCGATCGCCGCTGCGGCCGCCGCCCTATCAGGCCGGAGATCTCGCAGTGCTCTTTCTGCGCGGGGCCCGGCCTCCCTACGTGCTGGCCGACGCACCGCGAGAAATGCTCCGCTCGCCGGATCCCGAGGCCGCCGCCAGGCTGGCACAGGCCGTGACGGCCCTGGTCTCGGCCGCCGACGACCACGACCAGCTGCTCGCACTCCACCTCGGGTGGCTGGGGGGCTCGGATGCGGACCTCCGCAATCAGGCGGTGTTGGCCTTCCGGGATCCGAAGGCTCCCTTCGCGCCACTCGGGCCAGACTTCGCCCGGGCGCTGGCGCGCGAGGCCCTCGACCCGGCGCGATCCCCTGCCGCGCGGCGAGGGTTCGCAGCGGTCGCCGTCTCCCTACCTGCGGGGGTAGACGCGCTGCTGCCCCGGATGCCCGGCGAGGCTCCGCTGGCCGATGCAGAGATCACCCGACGCGTGTTGCAGGTAGGCATCCTGATGGGGCATCCGGGCTCGACCGAGGCACTGGTGCGCGCCCTGGGTCATGAAGACCCCGCGATCCGCGAGGCAGGGCTCAAGGAGACCCGCCAGGCCCAGGCGGCCACTTCGGCCGAGTTGCGCGATGCCCTGGCCACCCTGGCGGCGAGCGACCCCGACCCCGGCATCCGCAGGGAGGCCGCCTCGCGCCTCGAGTCGCTCCTGAGTGGAGGGGCCAGTCGGCCCTGAACGAAGCGGCGCCGCTGCCGCTGATTACCGAGGTGGCGGGGTCTTCCCGGGCCTCCGACGGGGCGAGCCCGATTGTTGGCTTTGGCGAAGCGACGCCAGTCTCGACTCTTCCGGGCCTGACCCGGGCGTGTCTGTCGAAGCTCTCGACGTCTTTCGGGGAGTTCCGCTGAGCTGCCGCGCCTCATTGAGGATCCCGGCCCGAGCGCCTCGATGGGCGGATTGGAATCCGGGATCCAGGCCCTGACGTCGGCAGTCTTCGAAGGTCTCCCTTCGTCTCCGCCTCTCGGTGGAAGCTCCCGGGTCCGGAAAGACTTCCCCGCCTCTGCCCCCGCCGTGACACCAACCGGTTGTCGTCAGTTCAGGCGCCATGCGCGAGGGCGCCCGCTCCCACCGACGCCGCAAGCTATGTCCGGCCGCTGGCGGCACTCGGAATCGGCCAGTGGGAGCGAAACCTCGGCCTCCCTGAGCCGCCGACCGAACACACCCGGATTGTAGTCGCGTTCCCGCAGACGAATCAATGCAATCCCTTGAGGCACCGGGCGGCCACGGGCTATCCCCCTCGGGGAAGACAGAGCCTCCGTCGACGGATCGGTCACGGCGGAGGGGTGGGCTAGAATGCCGGCCCACGGCCGGGCCCCGCCGAGAGGCGTGGCAGCCTGGCGATGGGGGTCCGGTGGGACGCCGCATCATCCTGTGCGACGGCGCCGAGCTAGCCCGCCTGTGGAGCCGAATCGGCCCGGACGAACAAGAAGAGCTCACCTGGGTCCCGCGCGAGGACGAGTCTCGCGCCCGACCGGCGGGCTTCCGGGCGCTGCCCGGTGGACTCTCCCCCGAGGCGATCAAGAAGCTGGAGCCGCGGGAGGGCGACGAGTTCGCCATCGTCTCCGAGGACGGACCCTTCGTGCGCGCTTCGGTGGCGGCGGTGGAACGGGCCGCTGAGGGTGTGCCGATCCTGGTCCTCTCCGATCGCCTGGCCGACGACGATCTGCCGGATCATCCCTGCCGGCGCCGCACTGGTCTGCGTTCGCTGATTCGGGACGACGTGGACACGGAGTTCGAGCACCTCGCGAACCTGCGCCGCGTCGTCACGGTGCGCGAGCTGCTGGCAGGACGGGAGCGGGTGGCGATCCTGCTCCAGCCGGACCCGGACCCCGATGGGATCGCCGCCGGCTGCGCACTCCGGGCTCTGCTGGGGCGCAAGAGCCCCACGGCTCCCCTGTGCTCCTTCGGAGAGGTCACGCGCCCCGAGAACGTCGCCATGGTCGAGGCGCTGCGCATCGAGGTGCGCACGATCTCTCCCGACGAGCTCGAGGAGTTCGACGGCATCGCCCTGGTCGACGTCCAGCCCACGGTATTCGGTGAGAGTCCTCCCGCACGGGTCCTCTCCGTCGACGTCGTCATCGACCACCATCCGGAGCGCACCGGCTACGACGCAGTGGTCCGCGACATCCGCACGGGCTACGGGGCCACCGCCACGATCCTCACCGAGTATCTGCGCGCCGCGCAGACGGAGATCCGCGGGCCGCTCGCCACCGCTCTCCTCTACGGCATCAAGAGCGACACCCAGCTCCTGGGGCGCGACACCAGCTCTCACGACATCGGCGCCTTCGCGTTCCTTCACTCCCTGCACAGTCCCGCCCTGCTGCGCCGCATCGAGCGACCGGCCCTCCCCATGGAGGGGCTGCGGGCGCTGGGCCGCGCGCTCTCACGCACCGCGGTGGAGAATGGGTTCCATCTGCTCTACCTCGGCCGGGTGCGAGAGGACGTGATCCCCCAGGTGGCAGACCTGGGCCTGCAGGCCGAGGGTGCCGAGTGGGCGGTGGCAGCGGGCCTGGTGGGCGCGGATCTCGTGTTCTCGGTGCGCAACGTCGGCTACGTGCGGGCTGCGGGGGACGTGGTCCGGGCGGTGGTAGAGGGACTCGGCGTGGGCGGAGGCCACCGCTCCATGGCCAAGGGGATCATCCCGCTGAAGGCGTTCCGGGAGGTGTACGGTCGCGCCGACGGGCGCACCATCCGCCAGGCCCTCCTGGAGGCCTTCGCGAGCGCCATCCACGACAGCTAGCGGAACCGGACCCACCCGCAAGCGCCGAAGGCGCGCGCAGCGAGCCGGAGGCGAGCGAAGCTGTGGTGCGAGCTGGCGCTTCGCCAGCGGGCGGACCCACAACTAACGCCGCTTGGTGAGCTGGCCCACCGAGATCTTCCGTTTCACCGTCCCGTCGTCGGGAGGAATGGACACCACGTTCCACGACTCCCGTCGCCAGCTCCCTCCCTCGCCCAGATTCGCGAAGGCTGCTCCCACGGGATCGATGACCCGCACGGCGCGCTTCGGATCGTCGGGCCATTTGGGGTAGTCCGGACGATCCTCACTCCAGCGTCCGACGTAGTAGCCGACATCGACGCGCTCGCCCCGACTATCCCACGACATGTAGTAGAGAGGCTGGAGTGTCTGGAGATCCACATACATCTCGAAACGCTGGGGGCTGTCGCCGCCGGTGGCTTCCTTGAGGGTGCCCGAGAGCACCAGCGCGCGGCGCAGGTCCCAGCGATCGCTCGCAAAGGAGAGTCCCCAGGGACCGAACTCACGGTCCTCGCTCTCCGGATAGGCGGCCCTCACGGCGTTCAGAGGGGCCAGCACGTCCTGCACACCGAGGACCTCGAAGGAGTAGAGCAGGGGTCGCAGCTCGAGCCCCTCATAGCCGCTGCGCTTCGGGCTGATCGCTCCTCCGACGCCGCCCGCCCCGCCCGCCCCCGCCACACCCCCGGCGATGCCTCCACCGGTTCCCACCAGGAGCTGGGTGGCCTGCCGGACCCCGACGCTGAAGCTCGGCATGTAGATCCCCTCGACGTGGGCCGCGTTGATGCGTCGCACCCGACGCCACTGGGGCAGGTAGGCATGCAGCTCGTCCGAGCGATTCGGCTCGGT
>JBDLIK010000466.1:0-3623 GCA_039714895.1 Myxococcota bacterium
ACCAATCGTCATCGTCCGCGATGTCGGACCAAATGGACTCGATCTCGTCGATCAGCAGGGTGCATGCTCGATCGCGGTCGAAATAGGTCGAGCTCAGCGCGTCGGGCTCCCCAGTCTGATAGCGACCGAACTCATCCTTGATTTCCTCGAACTCGAATGTCTTGTATTTGTCGGCGTCTGGGCTTCGGGCGGCGCGATCTTCGCTCGCGAGGCCTCCGTACCAGTCGAAGAAGAACTGCTCGAAGCCCAGCTGACTCGCGTGCATGAAGTTGTAGACGGAACTTACAAACTGGACGTCCTTGTCGCCCGGTCCGTCTTCGCTCCAGGGGGTGCGCAGGCCAAGACGTAGGAGTGTGCAATCGCACAGGGCGCGGCTGAAGCTCGGCTCGTAACTCTCCAAGGCTTCCAACAATGGCTCGCGCGCACAGATCGTCAGCAGCGCTTCCGCGAGTCGGTCGAGATTCCACTTGACCACCTGGGGCTGGCGCCCATAGGCGTAGAGCCCCGTGCTGTCGAAATACGCAGCGGTAAGACCGGGATCGAGAGTCGGCAGGAAGCGGTAGGGGCCGTAGTCGAAGCTCTCGCCTGTGATGTTCAGATTGTCGGTATTGAGCACACCATGGACGAATCCCGCGGCCATCCAGCTCGCCGCGAGCTCTGCGGATCTGGTGACCACGCTGCGCAGAATGGCCGCGCAACGCTCGTCGGCGCCCAGCTCCAGGAGCTCCGGGAAGTAGTGGGCCACCGAGTAGTCGACGAGCTTCTGGACGTTGTCGGCCCGGCTGAGGTACGCCTGCCGCTGGAAGCTGCCGAAACGAATGTGCGAGTGACTGAGTCGCACCAGCACTGAGGAGCGCGTGGGCGACGGCTCGTCCTCCCGAATCAGCTCCTCCCCCGTCTCGATCAGGCTGAAGCTCTTCGAGGTATAGACGCCGAGGGCTTCCAGCATTCCGGTAACGAGAACCTCACGCACACCCCCCTTGAGGGTCAGACGCCCATCGCCGCCGCGTGACCACGGAGTCTGGCCGCTACCCTTGGTACCCAGGTCCAATAGGCGGTCGTCGACCGCGTCGCGTAGCTGGGCGAAGAGAAAGCCGCGACCGTCGCCCAGGTGGGGATTGTAGGTCTGGAACTGATGTCCGTGATAGCGCAGCGCAAATGGCCGCTCGAAGTTCCCGGGCAGGGGCTCGAACCTTCCGAAGTGTCTCAGCCACCCGTCGCCATCGAGAGCCCCAAGTCCAACAAGCTCGGCCCAGCGGTCATTGCGGTAGCGCAGCTCTAGCCGCGGGAAGGTCGCCGCCTCGACGACGTCCAGAAAGTCGTCGCCGAGCTCGGCATGACGCGGGTCTGCTCGATAGAGTAGAGTCGAGTTCATTCGCCCTCCGGTACCCGCCTGAGTTCCGGTCGGTCTTCGTCCGCTACAATTCGTGGTTGAACTCGTGGTTGGATTCGTGCTTGGTTCCCTCGAGCGTGCGGCCCAGTCGATGCAGCAAAACTCTACACAGTCTCGCCGATACACGACAGCGGTCTTTCCTCCCTATCGCTACGCGCCCGGAAGGGGGCCCCACCCCGTGCGAGACCCACGTGGCCACTCGTACGGCGCGCCCGCTGGGGCCGAGCAGCTCGATGCGGAGCAATGGTCGTCGTGCCAGACCTATCTCGTTGCGGTCGATCTCTTCAATCACGGCTACTACTGGGAGTCCCATGAAGAGCTGGAGCGGCTGTGGCGAGGAACCGGTCGACGCACGGAGACAGGCGTCTTCTTGCGGGGTCTGATCCAGGTGGCCGCCGCCCTCTTGAAGCGCTCGGTGGGCGAGCCGGGTTCGGCGAGTCGCTTGGCAGCCCAGGGGTGTAAGAAGCTCCGGACGATCGCGGACGTCCACCTCGGTATAAGCGGTCCGGAGCTCGCACGCGTGATCGAGGCAACCCTCGAAGGGCGGGCGAGAGGTCCGGTGACGATCCGACTCCAGGGGCTCGAGTGCCTCCCTGGCCATGCTAGACGGAGAGCACCTGCCTGATTCCGCTGGGCGCGCCGGGAATCCCCTTTCGCCCGCTTCAGATGCGCCTCCAAGGATGGGGTTGTTGGAGACTGGGCCGGTACGCGCGCGCGTCTGGGTCGACGGTGCAACGTCCGCGTCATTCCAGCGTCCCCCGCTGCCCTCGATCACGCGTCTAGGCCGAGTGGTCCACGGGCCCGTGGCCGCGGCCGATGCCCGGAGCAGCGGCGATGGCTCGGGAGATGAAGTCCTTGGCCTCTCGGACGGCGGCTAGCAGCGTCCCGCCGCGGGCCAGGAGCGCCGTGATCGCTGCCGAGTAGCTGCAACCCGTGCCGTGCGTGTGGCGTGTCTCGATCCGAGGCGCCGCCAGGTGCACGAACTCGGATCCGTCGTAGAGCACGTCGACCGCACTCCCTCCCGGCAGGTGGCCCCCCTTCACCAGCGCGCCTCCGGCTCCGAGGTCGCACACGGCGCGAGCCGCATCGCGCATCTCGGCTTCGCTCCCGACGGCTCGGCCGAGCAACGCCGCCGCCTCGTGGAGGTTCGGCGTGACGAGCGAGGCCCTCGGAAGCAGATTGGTCTTGAGCGCATCGCCGGCCTCGGGAGCGAGCAGGCGATCCCCGTGCTTCGAGATCATGACCGGATCCACGACGACGTTGAGGAAGGCGTTCGCCTCGATTGCCGCCGCCACCGCCTCGATGATCTCGGCGGATCCGAGCGCGCCCGTCTTCGCCGCGCGGACCTGGAAATCCTCCGCGACGGCCGCGATCTGCTGGTCAACGAACTCGGGGGAGAGCAGCTCGACTCCTCGTACTCCCAGGGTGTTCTGAGCGGTCACCAGCGCGATGGCACTCGCTCCGTAGACGCCGAAGCGCTGGAACGTCTTGAGGTCGGCCTGGATCCCGGCGCCTCCTCCCGAGTCCGAGCCGGCGATCGTGAGAGCCACGGGGACCACTTCGGGATCAGCCATCGCACTCTCGGGTCGTCATACGGACTCCCACGCCGACTCGAAGAAGGCGAGCTCGAGCTCCATGGCGCGCCGGTAGAGCCACCCCAGGCGCTCGGAGTCGCCGCCGTAACGCTCGAGCAGCCCCTCGAGCCGCGAGGCCAGCGCCTCCATGTCCTCGCTCGCATAGGTCTCGACCCACTCGCGGTAGGGGGTCTCCGGGTCGAGCTTCGCGGCGAGCTCCTGCCCGAGGAACGCGTAGAGGCGCATGCAGGGTGTCATGGCTGCAATCGTGTGGCCGACGGGCTCGAGCGAGGCGGTGCGCAGGAGAAAGTCGCAGTACGCGCTCGTCGAAGCCATGGGCTCAGGAGTAAGCGAGATCTGCCAGCGTTCTGCATAGCCCCGGTGTAGGCGAAGCTCGTCGAAGACGCCGACCAGCAGATCCTTGAAGACAGCGAGCCCTTCGCGATCGGGGCAGTGCGCCAGCGCCAGCGCGTAGCCGCGCGCGAAGGCCTCGAGGAAGCACGCGTCCTGGGCCACGTAGAGCTGGAAGCGCTGGCGCTCGAGCTCGCCCGACGCAATGCCCCGGACGAAGCGATGCGCGAGCCACGCGTCGGCGAGGTCGCGGTTGCGCTGCCAGAGCTCCGCCGCGCTCACGCTCACGGCGACCGCCCCAGTGC
>JBDLIK010000467.1:0-3616 GCA_039714895.1 Myxococcota bacterium
AGATCCTGCGGGAGCTCGGGACCCACGCCGGGCGTCTAGTGCTGCTGGATCACCACGTGAGCTCGCGGGATCGGTTCGAAGCCGACCCTGAGCTCGGCGAGGCCTTGCAGCAGGTCGGCCACCACATCGAGTTCGACCTCTCCCACTCCGGGGCCGTGCTCGCCTGGCGCCACTTCCATCCCGACCAGGAGGTTCCGGAGCTGCTCGGCTACGTCGAGGACCAGGACCTGTGGAGCTGGAAGCTGCCGCGCTCGGAGGAGGTGAACGCCGCCATCGGCTCCTATCCCCATACCTTCCGCGACTGGGAGACGCTCTCGGCGCTGCCGCTCGATCAGCTCGTCCAGGAGGGGGAGCCGATCCTGCGCGCGCAGCAGCGGGAGGTGGAGACGGCCCTGCGCCAGGCCCACCGTGTGATCGTGGGGGAGCTGCACCTGGAGGCGGTGAACGCCCTGCAGCGACGCAGCGTGATCGGACACGAGCTCGCCAAGCGGGCCAGCTACGGGCACCCGTCTGGCGTCGTCTATCGGCTCGGGGGACAGCGGGTGGACGTTTCCATCTACTCCATCGGCGACTTCGACGTATCCCGCATCGCGGCTTCCTACGGAGGGGGCGGGCACCGCAACGCCGCCGGGTTCCACGTCCCGCTGGAGGAGTGGCTGCGCCGCTTTGTGGCCTGAGGCGCACCAGGCCCGTCCGGGTCAGGCCTGCCAGCTCTCCGGGGTCAGGGTGCGCACCGAGAGGGCGTGGATGTCGCTGCCCATCTCCTCGCCGAGCGCCGCGTAGACGAGACGCTGTGCCGCTAGCATCGAGAGGCCCTGGAAGCGCGGCGACACCACGAGCGCTCGGAAGTGCCCGCCTCCCGACGCAGCTCCAGCATGGCCCGCGTGGAGGTGACTCTCGTCGATCACCTCGACGTGGATCGCCTCGAGCTCCTCCCTGAGCTTCCGCTCGATCCGGCTGCGACGATCCCCGGCCATCTCAGCCTCAGTCCTTGGGAAGGCCCAGGATGCGTTCGGCGATGATGTTGCGCTGGATGTTCGGCGTACCGCCGCCGATCACGACCTCGGCCCAGGACAGGGCGAAGCGCTGCCAGCGCCCACCGTCGGGCGCCTCCTCGGACCCCACGCCGAGGGCAGCGCGGCTCCCCTGGATCTCCAGCGCCAGCTCGCCGAGCTCGATCTCGAGGTTGGCGCGGTGGAGCTTGTTGATGGAAGTCTCGCTGCCGAGCTTCTCCCCCTTGAGCTGCCGGGTGAGCAGGCGCTGACCGTTCAGGCGCATGGCCTCGATCCGGGTGTCGGCCGCAGCGATGCGCCGGCGCATGACCGGGTCCTCGCTGGCGAGGCGCCCGCCCTTCTGGCAGCGACGGGCCAGCTCCTTCACGGCCTCCAGGTGACGACGAAGGCCCTCCACCTCGGAGATCCCCGACCGCTCGTGGGCGAGGGCAGAGAGGGTGACGCGCCAGCCCTCGCCCTCCTCTCCGAGCCGATTCTCCACCGGGACCCGCACGTCGTCGAAGAAGAGCTCGGCGAACATCTCGCCCCCGGACATGTTCCGGATCGGGCGCACGGTGATGCCCTTCGTACTCATGGGCACCAGCAGGCAGGTGATCCCCTGGTGGCGGTCCTCGGGGTTCGTGGAGGTGCGCACCAGCAGGATCAGCCACTGCGACCACATGGCGATGGAGGTCCAGATCTTCTGGCCGTTCACCACGTAGTCGTCGCCGTCTCGCATCGCCTTGCACTGCAGGGCCGCCAGGTCGCTGCCGGCGGCGGGCTCGGAGTAGCCGGTGCACCACTGAACCTTCGAGTCGAGGATGTCGGGGATGAAGCGCTGCTTCTGCTCGTCGCTGCCGTACTGGATGATGGCCGGGCCGACCCAGGCGAGCCCCATGAAGCAGGAGCCCAGCGGCGGTGCCTTGCGGCGGGCCATCTCCTCCTTGAGGAGAACCTGCTGCATCACACTGCCCCCACCGCCGCCCACTTCCTCGGGCCAGGAGAAGCCCACCCAGCCCTTCTCGCGCACCTTCTGGTTCCACCCGGCCAGGAACTGATAGTCGCGCTCCCCTTCGGGCGGCAGGTTCTCGTCCAGGAAGGCGCGCACCTCGTCGCGGAACGCCTGCTCCTCCGGTGTGAGATGGAAGTCCATCACAGTCCTCCAAGCCGCGCGACGCGCTCGTAGTGGAACTCGGCATCTCCGTACGTGGGACGCATCCACTTGGCGCGCTTCAGGTAGAGCTGGGCGTCGTACTCCCAGGTGTATCCGATGCCACCGTGGAGCTGCACGCAATCGATGCCGATGCGCGGGAAGGCCTCACTCGCGTAGGCCTTGGCGCGTGAGACCGCCAGCGGAGCCTGCTCGGGACTCTCGTCCAGCGCCCACGCCGCGAAGTAGACCAGCGATCGGAAGGACTCGACGTCTACGTACATGTCGGCGAGGGGGTGCTTCACACCCTGGAAGCGCCCGATGGGCTGGCCGAACTGCTCGCGCTCGCTCGCATAGCCGACGGTGAGCTGGAGCAGCGCCTCGGCGGCACCCACCGCCTCGGCGGTGACCGCGCAGGCCCCGGCATCGAGCACGCGAGCGAGGGTGGGCCAGGCCGTTCCCGGTTCTCCCAGCAGCGCGTCCCGACCCACCCCGGCACCGTCCAGACGGACGCTGCCGAAGCGGCGGGTGAGGTCCATGCCGGGGCTGTGCTGGGCCATCACTCCGGCCGCGTCTCCTTCCAGCACGGCCAGGGACACCGCCTCCCGCTCGGGTCCCGAGCGGAACGCGACGAGGAAGAGGTCGGCGTTGCCGGCGTCAGGGACGAAGAGCTTCTCACCGGAGAGGCGGAAGTCCGCCCCGTCGGGGACGCCGCGCAGCTGTACGCCCTCGGGCGAGCAGAGATCGCTCTCTTCGAGCAGCGCCAGGGTGGCGATACGCGAGCCGTCGGCCAGCACGGGCAGCCAGCGCTGCTGCTGCTCGGGACTGCCGGCGTCGCGAATCGCGAAGGCGGCCAGGGTGGTGGCGAGGAGTGGAGAGGGAAACAGACTGCGGCCGGTCTCCTCCAGCAGCACCACCAGGTCCACCCACCCGAGGCCCGCGCCGCCGTGGGGCTCGGGGACGGTGAGCCCGAGCCAGCCCAGCTCCGCAAGCTGCTTCCAGAGCTCGCGCGAGAAGCCTTCCGGCGTCTCCATGAGCTTGCGAACCTCGTCGAGGGGACAGCTCCGATCGAGGAACTTGCGCACCTCGGCGCGTAGCAGCTCCTGCTCCTCGGTGAATCCAAAGTTCACGGTGTTCCTTCCGCAGCGTTGACACCAGCGTCGAGCGCCGAGGATCCGCTGCACACCCGGCGGGGTCAAGACCTCCCCGGGGGGCCTCGGCTATGCTCACCGCTCGGAGGGCCCATGCACCCCGAAGACACCGAGCCCCGGGAGATCTCCGAGTTTCGCGCCGAGGTGCGCGCCTGGATCGGGGACCACCGCCCCGGCGACCCCGGCTTCAAGCTCCCGCAGACCTTCCTCGAGGTGGAGTCCCAGGAGCAGTTCGAGTACCTGCGCGACTGGCAGCGCAAGGTGTTCGATGCCGGCTATCTCGGACTCGACTGGCCTCGCGAGTACGGCGGCCAGGGCGATCC
>JBDLIK010000468.1:0-3599 GCA_039714895.1 Myxococcota bacterium
AAGGCCGAGGCTGGCCTCGGGCCTCGCAGCCCGCGGCCTGGACGGGCGGCGGCCGCCGACCTGCTTCGCCCCTTGACCGCTTCTCTTTTTTCGACAATGCTGTCGATATAGAAAGGGAGACGGCGTGTGCCGAAAGTCGTGGACGCCCAGGCCCAGCGGCGCCAGATCCGCAGTGCCGCCCAGCACGTGTTCTCCCGACGCGGTGTGTCCGGCACGGGGCTGACCCACGTGGCCGAAGCCGTCGGAATGGGTCGCTCGAGCCTCTACCACTACTACCCCGACAAGGCCTCTCTGGTGCGAGACCTGGTCCGCGATCTGCTCGTCGACGAGGAACGCGTGTTCCGCGCCGCGCTCCAGGCGGACGTCGGAGCCCTCGAGCGCATCGAGAGGCTGGCCGGGCGCCTCGCCGAGATGTTCGAGGAATGGTCCCGCGCGGGGCGGATGATCTTCGACCTGCGCGCAAGCGACGCTCGACTCTTCCGTCCCTTCTTCAAACGCGTGCGGAGAGAGCTCGCAGCCGTCATCGCAGAAGGCCAGGCCAGTGGTGAGGTCGACCCGGGGCTCCAGCCCGAGCTCGCGGCGGCCACGTTGATCGGGGCCGTCGACGGTCTGCTGCTCCAGCGCCTGGTGGATCCCCGCGCCTTCCCCGACGTCGCAGCCCTGCGGGGCGAGCTGGTGCGCCTGGCCCGGCGCTCGTTGGCGCCATGAGCTCCCTGGCTCTCATGCGCTGGCTCGAGTCCGCACCGGCGCGCTACGACGCCGGAATGCGGCTGCTCACCCTGGGTCGCGTGGAAGCCCTCCACCGCGACGCAGCCGCAGTGGTGGAGGCGGGCGCCCGGGTGCTGGAGATCGGCTGCGGAACGGGTGCGCTCACCGAACGGCTGGTGACCCGAGGCGGCCGAGTCACCGCGCTCGACCAGAACCCGGACATGCTCGAGCGAGCGCGGGGCCGGCTCGCCGGCACCGCCGGTTCCGTCGAGTGGCTGGAGAGCACGGCCAGCGAGATCGACGCGCTCCCCGAGGCGGCCTTCGATGCCGTCGTCGCGAGCCTGTCTCTCTCGGAGATGTCGAGCGGTGAGCGCGCCTTCGTGCTCGACCAGGCTCGAAACAGGCTGCGCCCCGGCGGAGCCCTCGTCATCGCCGACGAGGTCCGGCCTCGGGGCTGGCGCCGGGGCGTCCATGCGGTGCTGCGTGCGCCCCAGGCGCTGCTCGGCTGGCTGCTGGCGGGCTCCGTCTCGCGGCCGATCGCGGATCTGCCCGGCGAAATCCGCAAGGCGGATCTCCAGCTGGTCTCCGAGCGTCGCTACCTGCTGGGGAGCCTGGCCCTGGTGGTCGCGCGGACTCCCTCGTGATCCGTCCCGGTGAGATCGCACGCGAGGGGATCCAGACCGTCCTGCGCATGCTGCCCTGGCCTACCCGCGCCGGATTGCGCTCCGTGGGCAGCCCCGACGAGTGGAGCCCGGTGGTGGTCACCGGCAACTACGACCTCACCGTGCGTCGGGTGCTGCGAGCGCTGCGCCGCGTCGACGCCTGGGTGGTGGTCGCGCCCTCCGCGGGCATCAACGTCTGGTGCGCCGCGGCGGGCGGGCACTTCACCACGCACCAGGTCGTGACGGCGCTCAAGACCTCGGGGGTGGATCGCCGGGTGCGACACCGGCGCGCCATCCTGCCCCAACTCGCGGCGACGGGGGTCCTCGCACGCGAGGTCTCCCGCCGTTGTGGTTGGCGCGTGCGCTTCGGACCGGTCTACGCCGAGGACCTCCCCCGCTACCTCGCCCAGGACGGCAAGAAGAGCGACGACATGCGGCGGGTCCGCTTCGACCTTCGCGAGCGTCTCGAGATGGCCGCGGCCTGGGGCGGACCGGCGGCCCTGCTGCTGGGCGGAGGTGCTGCCGGGTTGAAGCCGGCCTGGGCCCTGCCGTTGGCCGCCCAGGGAGCCCTGCTGGCGCTGGCCGTGTTCCTCGCCTACGACCGCCTGCCGGGCCCGCGGCGTCTTCTGCTCGGAGGCAGCGCGCTCGCCGCCTCAGCTCTGGCGGTGACGCTGGCCGGCGGCGGGCTCGCGGCCTTGACGGTTGCAGCGCTCTCCAGCGTCCTGCTGACGGGCGTGCTCACCTTCGACTACGAGGGAAGCACACCGCTGGAAGGCGCCAGCTTCTTCGAGGGCCAGGACTGGCACATCACCCTGGACCGGGAGCGCTGTCAGGGCGTCTACAGCTGCTGGGAGGTGTGCCCCGAGGCCTGCTTCGAGAAGCCCGAGCCCGGACGCGAGGCCGTCGAACGCAAGGTCGACCTCGTCCACGACGATCGCTGCATCCGCTGCGGCGCCTGCATCGTGCAGTGCCCCATGGATGCGCTCCACTTCTCCGATGGAGCGGGCCGGACCATCCCCCCCGACGTCATCCGGCGCTTCAAGCTCAACCTGTTGGGACGTCGGGTGGCCGGTCCCGACGGCGCCTCACCGGACTGAGCGTCAGAAGGGCCAGTACCAGCGACGCTCCAACCGCTTGCGGCAGCTCCCGACCTGCACCCGGTAGAGCATCGCCCGGGAGTCCACCTGGCGGGCCGCGGAGAGCAGCCAGCGCTTGCTCTTGTGGGTTCCGCGCAGATAGCCCCCGGGTCCTTCGTGGTAGGCGAGGTAGAGCTTGGAGGCGTCGTCCTTGGCGATGCCCGTGCGCCGGTGGATGTGCTGCCCGTACCAGCCGATGAAGTCCGCCACGTCTCCGAAGTCGTCGCGGTCGGCACCGCCGTTTCCGGTGGCGCGCTGATAGCGCGCCCAGGTCTCGTCGAGCACCTGGCCGTAGCCGTAGGCCGACGACGGTCGCGGTCCCGGAAAGATCCACAGGATCCGCGTGCGCGGTGGCCGCGCATCGGAACGGAAGCTCGACTCCTGATGAATGATGGCCAGCTGCACCGCCTCGGGCACCCCCCAACGCTCGGTGGAGCGCTTGGCAGCGCGATACCAGGAACGCTTCTCGGAGAAGATCGCGCAGGCGTCGTCGGGGTTGTGCGGAGGGGAGGCGCAGCCGACGAGCAGCGCACCGATCCCGAGCAAGCCGATCCAACGAACCGGCCGGGCGCCTCGAGCCAGGTTCTCCATCACGGCGTTCGAGCAGCCACGGAGAACCGCGCGCGAGCGCCCGGGGCCGCTAGCGCTCGTCGATGAGCGGCTGCAGCTTGAGCCGACGCTTTCCCTCCTCGGCCATGAGCTCGAGGGCCTCCTGCGCGCGCGGATCGCTGGGGTCCGCCATGGCGCCGAAGGGCTTCGGAGCGTCGCGCAGGCCGCCGTCCATGATGAGGTAGGAGCCGGTCATGAAGGCGGCGTCGGGACCGGCCAGGAAGGCGACGAGACCGGCGATGTCCCCGGGCTGGCCCACCCGGCCGAGGGGCGTGGCGCGCTCGACGCTCTCGCGAATCGCACCGCCCTCGCGGCCGGTCAGCATGCGAGCCAGCGGGGTCTCGATGATGCCGGGGCCGATGGCATTGACGGTGATGCCGTGGGCGCCGAGCTCCTGGCCCCAGCCCCGCACCATCATGCGCACTCCGGCCTTGGTGGCCGAGTAGCCCCAGGTCATCTGCCCCGTGATCTCGGCGGCCAGCGA
>JBDLIK010000469.1:0-3591 GCA_039714895.1 Myxococcota bacterium
CCCGCGTAGACCGAGAGGCCGCCGTCGGCTGCCGCCTGTGCGGTCAGGAGCTGCGGCAGCATGTGGAGGGGCTCGCCGTCGAAGTCCTTCGTCTCGAAGCGGGGTCCCGCCTCGAGGAGCAGCACCCGAAGTCCCGCCTCCGCCAGCCGCGCCGCCATCGGCGCGCCGCCGGCGCCGCTTCCCACCACCACGGCGTCCGCGACCAATCGCTCGGGCCGCAGGCTCGGCAAGGGGCTCTCAGCGACCCCGCGCGGGAAACAGCGCGTGGATGCGTTTGCGAAGCTTCGCCGGGATCTCGATCTCGCAGGCCAGGGCATTCTCTTCGAGCTGCGAGGTGCGGGTCACGCCGACGATGACGCTCGAGACGCCCGGGGTGAGCAGGCACCAGGCGAGGGCGAGCTGGGCCAGGGTGACGCCGAGCTCGTTGGCCAGCGGGCGGAGCTCGGCGACCCGTTCGAGGACCTCGTCCTTCAGGAAGTCCTGCATGAACACGCCGCGCTCCGGGTCGGTGGCGCGTGTGCCCTCCGGCCGCTGGCCCGCCGCGTACTTCCCGCTGAGGACTCCCTGGGCGAGGGGACTCCAGACGATCTGACCGATCCCCTGCCGCTCACACAGCGGCAGCACCGCGGCCTCGATCTCCCGACGCAGCATCGAGTACTGGGGCTGGCTCGAGACGGGCCGGTAGGCGGTCCGTCGATCGGCGATCCGGCAGGCCTCATCGATCTGCCCGGCGCTCCACTCGGAGACGCCCCAATAGAGCACCTTGCCCTGGCGAACCAGGTCTTCGTAGGCGCAGACGGTCTCCTCCAGCGGGGTGTCCGGGTCCGCCCGGTGACACTGGTGGAGATCCAGGTAGTCGGTGCCCAGACGCTGGAGCGATCCTTCGACGCTCTCGAACAGGTGTTTCCGCGAGAGTCCGCGATCGTTGGGACGGTCGGACATGGGGAAGAAGGCCTTGGTGGCGATCACCACGTGATGGCGGGAGATGCCGGCCAGGGCCTCGCGCAGGGCGAGCTCCGCGCCGCCTCGGGCATAGACGTCGGCCGTGTCGAAGAGGTTGATCCCGAGGTCGAAGGCGCGGCGCACGATCTCGTTGGTGGCCGCCTGGTCGACGCTCGACCCCAGCGTGAGCCAGGAGCCCAGGGAGACCTCGCTCACCAGCAGCCCGCTCTGGCCCAGGCGTCGGTAGCGCATGCGGCGATCTTATACCATCAGCGCGTGCTCCAGCTGGCAGCGCAGACGGACGTCGGGTGGGCCCGGCGCGTCCTGGCGGATCTACCGGACGTGCTCGTCGATCACGCCCATCTCGAGAAGAAGGCGGCGGCGGGCGCCGTGAACCTGCTGTTCCGCTACCCGGACGTACGCTGCCTCCAGGAGCCGCTGGCGCGCCTGGCGCGCGAGGAGCTCTCCCACTTCGAAGAAGTCCTCCGCCTGCTGGCGATCCGGGGGGTTCCCTTCGGGCGCCAGCGGCCGAGCCCGTACTTCGGCCGCCTGCACGCTCGGGTGCGCCAGCAGGAGCCGGGTCGTCTGATCGATCTGCTGCTGTGTTCGGCGCTCATCGAGGCGCGCAGCTGCGAGCGGCTGGCGCTGCTGGCCGATGTCGTGGAGGATCCCGCCCTCCTGCGGCTGTATGGCGGGCTGCTGGAGGCGGAGGCGCGCCACCACGGCGTCTACCTGGAGCTGGCCCGGGAGGTGGCGGGACGCGAAGTCGCCGATGCGCGGCTCCACGAGCTCAGTCTCCACGAGGCACGCGTGCTCGCAGAAGCGCCCGCCCAGGCGCGCCTGCACGACGCAGGGCGCGGACAGAGCTACGTTCCTCCGCCGTGACGGTCGGGGCTCGACTCCAGGGGGCGCGCCTCGGTGGAGAAGCGCGTCTTCGTTCTCGGCGACTCCTTCACCGATCTCACCCCCGCCTCTAGGGCTGCTCGAGATCGAAGCGGACCGGGACGCGCAGACGCCCGTAGACCCAGGGGAGCTGACCTGCGCGCACGACACTGCGCTCCGCCGCTCGGTCCAGGCTCGCGTGTCCAGAGGAGTCCACGAGTTGCACGGACTTCGCGAGTCCGTCGGTTCGATCGATCTCGAAGCCCACCGTCGTCACGCCCTCGAGCCCGCGGGAGCGGGCCAGGCGCGGATAGGAGACGGCGGCCTGGATGCGTCGCCGGATCTCCGCCAGCCGCTCGTCCACCGTGGGACCGATCTCCATGGCGTCCACGCCCCCGACCAGGACTTCTTCAGCCGCGGCGAGGGGACCGACGAGCAGCAGCGCCAGCACGAGCCACCTCAGCGTCGCACCTCGACCATCACGCGCAGCTCGTAGTTCCGGCCTGGCGAGGGGTTGAAGCGCTTCTCCCGGTCGAAGGTGAAGAAGTCGGTTCGGATTCCGGCGACCTCCGAGTACTCCTTGTCGAAGAGATTGTAGACGTTGCTCTCAACGGCGAAGCGCAGATGCTCTCCGAGCTGCGGACGCCAGGCCAGGTGGACATCGGCGACGGCATAGCTGTCCTGGTTGCCAAAGCGGTCGGCGATGTCGTTGAGATAGGGCCGGGCGCCCACGAAGTTGGCGTTCAGGCCGACCTCCACGTCGTACCCGGGGAAGAGCCGCACGCCGGCCGTGCCTCGGTTGCGCGGGATCATGGTCATGCGTTTGCCGTCGAGGGCGCTCAGGTTGTCCTCGCGGATCTCGACATCGTCGAAGGTGTAGCTGCCGTAGAGCTCGAGCCAGTCACGCGGGCGGAAGAAGGACGAGAACTCGATGCCCCGGTGGCGGACGCGGTCGAGGTTCACGTTGCGGCCGAAGAGATCGACCTCGGTGTCGAAATAGATCTCGTCCTCCACCTCCATGTGGTAGAAGGCGAGGTTCGCCTCCGCCCGCCCCATCCGGAGCTTGCCGCCCACCTCGAAGGTCTCCGAGGTCTCGGGGTCGAGGAGCAGGATCGAGTTGGTCGCGGAGGCAAATGAGCCGAACGCCTCGTCGAGATTCGGAAAGCGGAAGCCGCGCGCCCAGGAGACGTAGAGCGAGGCGGTGTCGAGAGCGCGCCAGGTGACGGCCAGCCGCGGGCTCCAGGCGCTGTGCTCCGTATCGAGTGGGACCACCGTGGTCGTGCCCTGGAAGCTGCTGCGGCCCGTGCCATCCCGCTGGTCCCGGTCGTAGCGCAGGCCTGCGGAGACGATGACGTCTGGGGTCAGGTTCAGGTCGTTGTTGAGGAAGACACCCCACACGTCGCGGTCCGCCTCCTGATCGGTGTCGAAAACGAAGGGAACCGTGCCAAAGTCTTCGAAGCGGCTCGTGAAGTCCGCCTCCTCCCAGAGCAGGTCGCCGCCCACCACGAGGCGATTCCGGCGGCCGAACACCGACTGGTCGAACTGAAGCTGCGAGTTCAGTCCGATGCTCTGGGAATCCGTCGTCGAGTCGAAGTCCGTCGTGCGGGTTCCGACGGCGCCGTCGTCGCTGCGGTCGCGGTACCAGGTGACCGCTCGGAAGGTGACGTCTTCTTCGGGGAACACCTCGAAAGTGCCGTCCAGGAAACGGACCCGCGTGTGCTGGTCGTTGTCGTTGCGGCTCGGCTCCGCGGCCCGACGGCCAAAGAG
>JBDLIK010000470.1:0-3583 GCA_039714895.1 Myxococcota bacterium
GCGCTGGAGGCGGGTCGGGTGGTCGGCACCGCGATGGCGGGGTTCGATGGCCATCGCGGCTGGGTCCACTACGTCGCCACCTCTCCCTTGGCGCGCAGCCAGGGGCTGGGGCGCGCGCTGCTCGCGGAGGTCGAGGCGCGCCTCGTCGCCCGCGGCTGCACCAAGCTCAACCTCCAGGTGCGCGGCAACAACGCCGACGCCGTTGCCTTCTACGAGAGGCTCGGCTTCAGCCGGGAAGACCGCCTGAGCCTCGCCAAGCGGCTCATCCCGTAGTCTCGGTCGCTCCACCCAGCGAGTCGAGGATCCCGGGCGGCGCCTGGACCAGCTCGATCAGCACGCCCTCGCCTCCGATGGGCGCGTCCCCGCCACCTTTGGGATGGATGAAGCAGACCTCGTGTCCCGCAGCGCCTTTGCGGATGCCTCCCGGAGTGAACCGAACCCCCTGCGCTTCGAGCCAGCTGACCGCGGCGTGCAGGTCGTCCACCCACAGGCCCACGTGATTGAGGGCGGGCTCGTGAACCCGGGGCCGCGCCTCCGGATCGATGGGCTGCATCAGGTCCACCTCCACGCGATTCGCGCCGTGGCCGAGCTCCGCGATGTCCTCGTCGACGTTCTCGCGCTCGCTGCGGTAGCTCCCCGCCGGGGTCAGACCGAGGATCTCGATCCAGAGGCGTCGCAGCGCCGTCTTGTCGGTGGAGCCCACCGCAATCTGCTGCACACCCAGGACCCGAAACGGTCGATCCGACACGGCCCGCTCTCCTCGCTCTCCGGGGGATGGGCAGCGAGCGTAACGGATGGGTACCCTCCGCGCCGTGTCGGCACCCTCTCCCAAGGTCAGCGTCTACTTCCACTCCCTCGGCTGTCCCAAGAACCGCCTCGACACCGAGGTGATGCTGGGGAGCCTCGCCCTCGAGGGCTATGCGATCGCCGAGCGGCTCGAGGACGCGGACGCGGTGGTGGTCAACACCTGCTCTTTCATCGAGAGCGCCCGGGAGGAGTCCATTCAGGCCATCCTGGACATGGCCGATCGGCGGGAGTCGGGCGCTCTGCGTGCGCTGCTGGTCGCCGGCTGCCTGCCCCAGCGCTACGGGGCAGAGCTCGCGAAGGAGCTGCCGGAGGTGGACGCCTTCCTGGGCACCGGGACCTTTCCCGAGGTGGGCGCGGTCCTCCACGACGCCCTGGAGGGTCGCTCCCGGGGTGTCTACGTCGAGGCGGGGCACACCCACCTCTACGACGAGCACTCGCCTCGCATCCTCATCGGCCCCACCCACACGGCCTACGTGAAGATCTCCGAGGGCTGCGACCGGGTCTGTGCGTTCTGTGCCATCCCGGGCATCCGCGGACGCTTCCAGAGCCGGACCCCGGAATCCGTGGTTGCCGAGGCCCGGCAGCTGGCGGAGTCCGGGGCGCGAGAGATCAACCTGGTGGCCCAGGACGCCACGGCCTTCGGCAAGGACCTCCCCGGGCGCCCGGGGCTCGCCGCCCTGCTTCGCGCCCTCGACGAGGTGGAGGGGCTCGACTGGATCCGCCAGCTCTACCTCTACCCGAGCGCGTTGAGCGACGAGCTGATCGAGGTGCTGGCGGGCAGCCGGCGCGTGCTCCCCTACGTGGACGTTCCGTTCCAGCACGCCAGCGATCGGATGCTGCGTGCGATGAAGCGGGGCACCACCGGCGAGCGGCAACGCACCCTGGTGGAGCGCCTGCGCGAGGGGATCCCCGACCTCACCCTGCGCACCACCTTCATCGTCGGATTCCCGGGCGAGACCGAGGAGGACTTCGAAGAGCTGCTGGACTTCGTGCGGGACGCCCGCTTCGATCGTCTCGGTGTCTTCCGCTACAGCGACGAGGAAGGCACCGCGGCGTACGCATTCGAGGAGAAGGTGCCCCGCGCGGTCGCCCGCGAACGCTACCGGCGGCTCACGGATCTGCAGCACGGCATCATGCGCGAGACGCTCGAGGGCCTGGTGGGGAGTGAGGCTCGCGTGCTCGTGGACGAAGCCGGTCCGGGTGGCGTCCGCGGCCGTCTGTCCTCCCAGGCTCCCGAGATCGACGGCGTCGTCTTCCTGAAGGGCGACGCCGCCCCGGGCGACCTGGTCCCCGCGCGGATCACCGGGGTCCGGGAGGTCGACCTCGAAGCCGAGCGACTCCGGTGAGGCTCCTCGTCACACCAAGCCGCGGCCGAGGAGGTATTTCTCGCTGCTGCTCTTGCGAGTGGCCCGGGGCCGGAGCACGCGGGACCGCGAGAAGCGAGCGCCGAGCCGGCGCGCGATCGCCTGGGCCTCCGGGCTCTCGAGGAGCTTCGCCAGCAGGTCTCCTCCCGGGCGCAGGATCTCCGGCAGCAGCACCTCCAGCGTCTCGAGCAACGCTTCCTCGCGCGCGCGGTCGGTGGCCCGCACGCCCGTCAGCTTGGGAGCGGCGTCACAGAGCACCACGTCGGCCATGCGACCCAGCGCCGAGACGGTCGCCTTCGCCGTCGCGACGTCGGCGAGATCCGCCGCGAGGGTCACCACATTTGCCTGCTCGAACGGAGGCTCGATGACCGCCAGGTCGACGCCCACCACCAGGCCCGAGGGGCCCACCGCGTCCGAGGCGACCTGCAGCCAGCCCCCGGGCCAGCAGCCCAGGTCCGCCACCCGCTGGCCGGGGCGCAGCAGGCGTTCGCGCTGCTGGATCTCGAGGAGCTTGTAGGCGGCGCGAGACCGGAAGCCCTCGCGTCGGGCTCGCCGGTGGAAGGAGTCCTTGCGCTCGTAGGCCGTGGATCAGGACCGCCCGGCGATGGCGGGCCGCACCCGCACCAGCGCGTCGTTGTGGCCCGGCACCGCGCCTCGCACCAGCAGGAGGTTGTTCTCGGGGTCCACCTGGACGACCCGCAGGTTCCGAGTGGTGACCTGCTCGCCTCCGTAGCGTCCCGGCATCCCCATCCCCTTGATGACCTTGCCGGGATAGGCCCCTGCGCCGATGGCACCGCCGTGCCGGAAGTACTCGTGGGTGCCGTGGGTGCGCCGCTTGACGGCGAAGTTGTGGCGCTTGACGACCCCCGTCATGCCGCGCCCCTTGGAGCTGGCCTGCACGTCCACCCGCTGGCCCGCTTCGAAGACCGAGACCGTGAGGTCCTGGCCGACCTCGATCGCGGCCGCCTCCTCGGGGGTCACCCGACACTCGGCGAGATGACGCCGGGCGCTGACGCCGGCCTTGTCGAAGTGGCCGAGCACGCCCTTGCTGAGGGTCTTGCGCCGGCGCTCGCCGAAGCCGAGCTGGAGCGCCGTGTAGCCCTCCTTCTCGACGGTCTTCTTCTGGACAACGGTGTTGGGGCCGGCCTCGAGGACCGTCACCTGAAGGCACTGTCCGCGGTCGTCGAAGACTTGGGTCATGCCGAGCTTGCGGCACAGGAGCTCGATGGGCACGGCACGGTCTCCGTTGTTCCTGCTTCGAGGGCCTTTCGCCTCGGTCGGAAGGCGCCGGAGGATAGGCGGAAAGCCCAGGGGTGTCTAGTTGTGGGTCCGCCTGCGGGCAGAGCCCGCAGGCACCACAGGCTTCGCTCGCCTACGGCTCGCTGCGCGCGCCTGTCGGCGCTTGCACCCCA
>JBDLIK010000471.1:0-3583 GCA_039714895.1 Myxococcota bacterium
GCGCAGGCGCTCGGCTTCGGGGGGCATGGAGGCCGCGGGAGCGTGCGCGCCCGATCGCAGGAAGCCGAGCAACCCCCGTCGCGGCGGGGGGGCGGGGGCCGCAGGCTCCGAGGCCGGAGCCTCGGTCCGCAGGCGCTGCCAGCGCAGCCAGTAGAAGAAGAACGACTCGTCGACCCAGTGCTCGAGGTTCTGCTGAGCCGTCCGGGTGCGCGCATCCCGGGACAGCAGCGGGGGCTCCGGATGGAGCTCCTCCAGCCGCAGCAGGATCTGCGTCGAGTCGTGGACCCGCTCGCCCTCCAGATCGATGAGGGGCAGGAGGCCGGTCTCCGGGTTCCAGCGTCTGTAGTCCTCGGGTCCCTCGGGCTCACGAAGCTCGAAGGGAAGCTTCTTGAGGGCGAGGCCGCGCACCACTTTCTCGGTGAAGGGGGCATCCCCCGGCCCGTAGAGGACGATCACGCCACCACCCCGCCCTCGCGCAGGCGCCGGATCGCGTCGGCATCGAGGCCGAGCTCATCGAGCAGCTCGTCGGTGTGGGCGCCGAGCTCCGCCGGGCCGCTGCGCACCCGCGTGGGCGTTCGGGAGAACTTGACCGGCGGGCCGACCAGGGGGGCCTCGCCACCCCCCGGAAGCGCCGTGCTCTGCAACATCTCGCGCTCAGCCACGTGGGGATCCCGAGCCGCCTCCTGGTAGCTCAGAACGGGCGCTGCGGGGACGCCCGCCGCAGTCAGCTCGCCCACCGCCTCTTCCACGCTGCGCGACTCCGCGAAGGACGCGAGCAGCTCGTTCACCTCCCGGCGATGGGAGATGCGGGCCGGGGCGGTGGCGTAGTCGGGATGCTCCGCGAGCTCGGGGCGACCGAGGGCGACCGTCAGGAGCCTCCAGTGGCGATCGAGCAGCACGCCGGCCATCAGATGGCCGTCCCGGCAGCGATAGGTGTTGGCGGGGGCTGCGATTCGGAACTCGTTGCCGAGCCTCGGCAGCTCGACGCCGAGGGCGCCGAGGGTGAGGTAGCCCGTGGATTGGAAGAGCATGGCATCGAGCAGGGAGACGTCCAGGTGCTGACCTTCCCCGGTCCGGTCTCGATGGTGCAGGGCCGCGAGGACCCCGAGGGCGGCGTGGAGCCCGCCCAGGTCGTCGCCGAGGAAGGTGGGTGCCTTCACCGGGGGACCCGTGGGGTCGCCGTTCAGCGAGAGGAATCCGCTGCGCGCCTGGGCCAGTGGGTCGTAGCCGGGCTGGTCGTGGTCCGGCCCCCACTGGCCGAAGCCGCTGATGGAGACGTAGATGACGTCCGGACGCACGTCGCGCACGTGGGGGTAGCCGATTCCGAAGCGGTCGGCGGTGCCCGGGCGGAAGTTCTCGACCACGACGTCGGAGCGGGTGGCGAGGGAGAGGAAGAGATCCCGGGCCTCGGGATGGTGGAGGTCGAGCGCGAGACTCCGCTTGTTGCGGTTCACGGTGGCGTGCATGAACGAGACCGGCGGGTCGCTTCCGGGCAGAAAGGGGGGAGATCGCCGCGCGATCTCGCCGGCTGGAGCTTCGACCTTCACCACCTCGGCGCCGAGGTCGGCGAGCAGACAGCCGCACATGGGCCCCGCCCAGGTCGTCGTCGCTTCGAGTACGCGCACGCCGGCCAGGGGTCCGTCGCCCCTTCGGGCCTCGTGATAGAACTGGGTCTTTTCCAAGGGCCTTCTCAGACCGGGATGCGCGCACCCCGCACGCTGCGGGCCGCATCGCTCGCCAGGGTCAGCACCACCGCGGCGATGTCCGCGGGCGCCGTCCAGGTCGAGAAGTCCGCGTCGGGCATGGCCCGGCGGTTGGCTTCGGTGTCGATGGTGGAAGGGGAGATCGCATTCACCCGGATGCCGAAGGCCAGGACCTCCTTCTGGAGCGTCTCGGTCAGCACCAGCACCGCGTCCTTCGAGGCGCTGTAGGCCGCGAGGCCGGCAGGCCGGGCGACGGCTGCCTCGGAGGCGACGTTCACGACGATGCCGCGTCGGCGCGCAATCATGTCCGGCAGCAGGGCGCGGGAGAGCGCCACGGCGCTGCGAACGTTCATCCGGTACAGCCGGTCCCAGACCTCCAGCTCCGTCTCGACCACCGGCATGCCGCCGGCGAAGCCTCCCACGCCGTTGACCAGCAGCGTCGCCGGGCCCGCCACACGGGCCACCGCGCCGGCTCCCTCAGTCCCGGTGACGTCCGCCTGGACGAACACCAGCCGGTCCTGGGACGCGGCTTCCGGGTGGGCCTGCTCGAGGTCCCTGCGCTCGTCTTCCGCGATCCAGGGGACCACCACCCGATCGCCCGCTCCGAGGAGCGCGGCGGTCACCGCGCGTCCCAGCCCGCCGGTGCCCCCGCTGACCACCGAGGTGCGTCGTAGAGAGCTCATCGCGCTTCCGAGGTCGAACGCAGCTGCTCGAGAGCGCGCCCGGCCAGGCTCCGCAGTCCCGGGTCGGGGTCCTCTTCGACCAGCTCGGCCAGCCGCGTCGCCACCGGGAGCGGGGGATCGCGCAGGCCGGCCAGCGCGCTGACCGCGGCGCGGCGCACGCCCAGGTTGGCATCCCGGCTTGCCTCCAGCAGCGCCCGGGCGCTCTCGGGCAGCTCGGGCGCCAGCTCCCGCAGCGCGAACACCGCCATGCGTCGCACGGTGGCCCGCTCGTCCCGCCGCACCAGCCCGAGCAGCACCGGGAACACCTCCCCCTGCGTCCGACCCAGGGCCACCAGGCAGCGGGCGGCGCTCCAACGCACGTCGCCCTCGGGGCTGCGCAACGCGTCCACCAGCGCGGGCAGCAGCCCGATCTCGGGAGGCGCCAGCCGGGAGAGGGTGAGGGCGGCGCCCCAGCGTCGCTGCGGAACGCCCCCGCGCAGGGCCTGCTGGAGCAGGCCCTCGACGCCGGTGCCCCGGCGTCCGAGATCGAGCAAGGCCTGGGCGGCGGCCCGGGTCACGCTCCGGGCGGGGTCGCCGAGGGCGTCCACGAGACGCTCGGCGAGCAGCGCGCCCGCCGGGTCTGCCCCGGCCCGATGGCAGGCATCGGCGCGTCGCACCGGATCGTCGCTGGTGAAATCTCCGACTCGCGGCGTGCTCACGTGACCCGCCAGCGGGCCTCGACGGGGGTGGCCTCTCCCAGGCGGCACACCCGCGCCTCGCGCTCGAGCTTGAGGAGATGGGAGGTCACCGACTGGCCCGCCGCGGCGTGGAGCTGTCGCGGGTAGGCGGCATAGACGATGGCCACGATGGCCGGGACGCTGTCGACGCCCTCCCGACCCAGCGCTTCCAGGATCTGCGCCTCCCGTTCCCGCCGGTGGGCGAGGTACTCGCGCAGCTTGCCCGGGCCGTCGTCGATCACCGGCCCGTGGGCGGGATAGATGCGGGTGGGCGCCTCCTCGAGCAGGCGCTCGAGGGAGGCCATGTAGAGACGCAGGTCTCCGCTGCCAGCCGGGATCACGGTGGTGCCCACCCCCAGCACGTTGTCCCCGGAGAAGAGGGCCGCTTCCTCCTCGAGCACGAAGCAGAGGTGGTCGGGCGAGTGCCCGGGGGTGTGGACGCCGCGCAGGGTGGCGCCTTCGGTGTGGATCCGGCTGCCGT
>JBDLIK010000472.1:0-3581 GCA_039714895.1 Myxococcota bacterium
CGGAGAGTGCTTGCTCTCGGGTCTCGTCGCTCGAGGCGGAACTCGAACCCCAGCGAGCTCGCGTAGCCACGGACCCGTTCGAGAACGCCAAGGTCGACCTGGGAGATGCGCAGCACGTGGCTGCTGTGTCCCTCCGCGTCGAAGAAGCCAGCGAGGAAGCCCCGGCGGTAGCTGCGAGACGACCGCTCTACTTCCACGAGCTTGTGAACGGTCTCCAGCCTGCCGAGCGAGCGGATCTCGAGCTTGGACAGCGGTTGCCTGGAGCTGGGCCCTCCTTTGAAGGGTCTGATCTGCGCGTTCACGCCGAAGGAGCTGAGGAATTCCCTGCTTCGCTCAAGTGGTTCGAGGTCGACGAGCGCCACTCTCCAATAGGCTGCGGGGAACCCGAGCTTGTCGCTCCGCCAGCCCGGCTGATAGCGAAAGGTTCCGTCCCCGAGCGTGAGCCCAGCGAGGTATCCCGCACGGTAGTCGCCGTCCCAGGGCTCCGCTGGCACCAGCGGAAGCCGCCGCAGCAGCCGGCCCGGAGTGAGCTGTTCGGTGCGTGACCATCTGAAGTCGCGGGCCTGGAGCCAGCGGTGCTCGCGGGTGGTGACCACCTCCGCGTGCCTCGTCAGGAGGCGCAGGGTCGGCCGTCGAGACCACCAGACCGCCTCGACGGTGGCCGGTCGAAGCTTTCGCGTGCGCCCCGGCTGGGGATGCTCGTCGAAGCTCGCCAGGGTCTCCCCCCCGCGCAGGTCGCCGATGGGGCGCCAGAGCATGTCCGCATGGAGAACGGGGGTATCGGGGGACAGGCAGTAGCTGCAGCCATGCTCACATCCCCGATAGGGGTTGAGGCTGGCCGCGAAACCGAGGTCGGGGCTCTGGTTCCAGGCGATCACCGAGCGCGAGGGGTCGCCCAGGTACTGGGTGGGCACACTTCCGGGCTCGGTCTCGGGGTCGAGCTCGGGATCCTCTTCCTCGTAGTGGAGGCGCTCGAAGCGGTTCGGCGGGTTCTCCGCGCTGCCGCGCCCGCGGAGCGCGGCGCGCGGTTGCGGGGGGGAGTCCTGAGGCGGAGTCATCAGGAGCGAAAATAGAGCGAAAGTAAACGAGAATCAAGGGACCGCTTCGCCGGCGGTCAGGCGAGTGCGGGTGACGCTTCCGTCGATGCCGACCGTTCGCAGGACCAGCTCGGCCTCGGGTTCGAGGGCTTCCGGAAGCTCGGCACGGAAGAAGAAGCGGCCCCAGCGTTCGAGGGGGAGGGGCTCGCCCGCCAGGGTGAGCTCCACCTCGGCGAAGGGGCCGCGCACGTCGGCCGCCACCGCCACCACCTCCCGCGTGCCCATTCCGGGTGCGCCGGATGCCGGCGCGATCGTGGGGGAACCCTCGGGCACCACGAAGCCGAGGACGGGCCGGCCGATCTCCTTCCACGCCGAGTAGAGCCGGCCGCTGTGAGCGTAGACGAGCCGATAGCCGCGCGGGTGGACGCTCCTCGGCACGATCCAGCGCAAGCCCGAGAGCGCCCCCGTCGAGATGTGGGTCGTGGGGCCTTCCCGAACCAGCCCGTTCCAGTGCACGTGTCCGGTGAGCGTGTAGGAGACCCCGTGACGGGTGAGGATCTCGCCGCCCTCTGCGGGCTCGATGTCGTCGGCGAACGGCCAGTCGGGATCGGCCGCGAAGGGCTCGTGGTTGAGCGCCACCACCACGCGATCCCCGTGCAGCGCCAGGTCCGCCTCGAGCCAGGCCGCCTCGTCCTCCGGCATGAGCGTGAACAGCCAGCTCTTGGGATTGCTCTCCTCCGGGTCGGGAGCGTGGGTGTCGAGGGCGACGAAGTGGAAGCGACCCCGGTCGAAGCTGAACCAGGTCGGTCCGTAGGTCTCTTCGAAGAAGTACTTGCCGAAGCGGGGGTCGTCGTGGCGAACGTCGGCGTTCTGGAGGCCGGCGATCTCGTTGTTCCCAATGGTGTTCACCCAGGGGACACCGGTCGCTTCCGTGGCCTCGCGATAGAAGCGCAGCCAGCGTTCGACGACGGGGGGCGGGGCCTGGTTGCCCTCGAGGATCAGGTCTCCGGTGCTGATCACCAGCGCCGGCTCCAGGGCCGCCACCTCGCCGAGCGCCGCGCGGATGCGCTCCTCCACCCGACCGAGACCGCTCCCCGGACGCTGGAACTCGTCCCCGTAGGCACCGATCAGTGCGGCGTCGCTCAGCTCGTCCACGGAGCGGTACCTGGAGAGCTCGGCGCGGAACTCGTCGGCGATCTGCGCCCGGGACAGATGCGGGTAGACCCGGCCGAGCCGGAAGAGCAACAGCCAGTAGGCGAGGCGGTCCGGCATCCAGGCGGGGATGGGCGGGCTCGACCACGCCAGGAAGTCCCCCTCCTGGTCGTAAGCGTGGATGTCGCTCACGTGGACGAAGAAGAAGTCGTCGGGGGTCGCTTGGGGCAGCAGCCCGAAGTCCCCACCGCCCCGCCGATGCCAGTGGGGACAGCGGTGGTCGTCCGGACAGGTGACCCGAACGAACGTCTCGCTTCCACCGGTGAGGCGGAAGCCGCCTTCTGCGTCTGTGGTGACGACGTCTCGGCCGTTGCTCACCACCACGCCGGCCAGGCCCGGCTCCCCGGGATCCCGCACGGCGTTCTGGTCCGAGTCCCGATAGACCGTGCCCTGGAGTGCAAGGGCGGGGGTCGGGAGGCAGAGGAGCAGCAGCGCGAACAGGATCCGGCGGCCCATCAGGGAGCCACCTCGTTGCGCAGGGGCTCTCCTGCGCGGAAGCGGCCCAGGTTGTCGAGGAAGAGCGCGGCGGCGCGCTCGTCGTTGCCGCGGTTCGTGCCGGAGCTGTGAGGAGTCAGGATCACGCCCGGCAGCTGCCAGAGAGGGCTCTCCTCGGGAAGCGGCTCCACCTCGAAGACGTCGAGAGCGGCTCCCGCCAGGCGCTCCTCGCGAAGCGCCGCTGCCAGCGCCCGCTCATCGACCAGTGCCCCCCGGCCGATGTTGATCACCCGCGCGCGGGCTGGCAGCAGCGCCAGGGTCTTGGCGTCGAGGATGTGATGCGTCTCCGGGTGGAGCGGCAGGGCGAGCACCATCCAGTCGAGGGTCGGCGCGAGCTCCGCCAGGCGCTCGAGGCCGAAGGTCTCACAGGGCTCGTCGCCCCGGGGTTGCCTGCGCAGCCCGATCACCTCCATGCCGAGGGCGCCCGTGAGGCGCGCAATCTCCAGCCCGATGGGCCCGAGCCCGACGACGGCCACCCGGTCTCCCTGCAGGTCGTGGATGGCGCGGGGCTGCCAGCGCCGCTCCCGTTGCGCCTCGAGCCAGCCCGGAAGGTCCCGGGAGAGCGCGAGCAGGTAGAGGAGCACGGTCTGGGCGATGGGGACGGCGTGAACGCCGGACGACGTGGTGAGTCGCACGCCCCGTTCGAGGAAGCGGTGGAAGATCTCGTGATCGACCCCCGCGCTCGAGGAGTGCAGCCACTTCAGGTTCGCCGACTTGAGCGCCGCGATCATGAACTCCCGTGCGCGGTCGGTCTCCAGGCAGTCCCCCGAGAAGAAGGCGATCCGCACGTCTTCGTGACCCCGGTCGAGCCCCTTCGGACCCACGATCGCGCGAGGG
>JBDLIK010000473.1:0-3574 GCA_039714895.1 Myxococcota bacterium
AGGCGCGTGGTGGGCAAGAGGTCCTCGCCGGAGAAGCGGACCGGGTCGACGCGCTTCTCGTCGGTGGCCACGAAGTTGAAGCCGGGGACGGGATGGAACCGTGCGCGCGTCGCCGGCACCTCCCGGGATGCCGAGTCGACGTCCAGCCGGCTGATCTGGAGCGAAAGATTATATTGGAGCGCGGCGAGGATCGCGTCCTCGAGGCTGATGTGACGCTGGCGGAGATCCGGGGGGGGCTCCGCGCCGAGCTCGGTGATCTGGATGACGCGTCGCACCTCTTCCAGATCGAGCTCCGAGGGGTTCCCCACCTGCACCCCGGGGTCTTCGGGTGGGGCCTGGGCGGAGACCCGGTGCGGCATCGTCAGGCACAGGCCGACCAGGAGCGTCGCGGCCCAGGGTCTCAGCATCGTGATTCTTCCGTCCATCAGTCGAACTCCACTTTCGTCTCCGAGGCAACTGCCACCTCGACCCCAAGGAGCTGGAAGGTGTCGTCCCTTCCGTCTACCTCGGTGATGATTCCGCGCAGCTGCACGCGATCCGCCTTGCCGGGCTTCATGTCCTCTACCTCCAGGGCGCGCGCCCGGAGCACACCCTCGACGAACTGCCCTTCCAGCTCCGCGCGTTGGCCGATGCTCATGGCGCGCAGGTCCAGCGCATCGCCGTCGCCATCGCGTACGAGCGCGTCGGGTTCGAGCACCACCTCCACCCCGGCGACCCGGAGCCGGCGGGTCGCATCGGCGCCGGCACCCAGCGCGTCGATGCGACCCTCGAGCCCATCGATCCCGCTGGGCGTGCTCTCGAGCTCGACCTCCTTCGCAACGATGCGTCCGCCGGAGTCGATCCGACCCTCCACCTCGACCCGGGTGCCCGGCGCAATGTCGTCGGGGAGTACGGCGGCGGCGGTCGTCGCCAGAGCGACGACCCCTGCGACCGAGGCCGCAAGCCTCAGGAGCTCCCGCATGACGCTTGCCTTCCTTCCAGTCGGGTGGCGCTCACGGTGCGAATGCCACTTCGAGCCGGCAGTAGTCGACCATCACCGTGTCGCTCCCGCTGCCCGGCGCACGCGTCAGCTCGATGCGGAGACGGCCGTCCGTCAGCTCGCGTAGCGCGGCCGGGGGTAGCTCCAGCACCGAGGACCCGATCATTCCCGCGTGAATCCGGTCGTCTCGGGTCGGGATGACCTCTCCGAGGAGCCACCCATCGGCGCGCACCAGGTTGCGCCGTCCGGGGAGAGCGCGGGCTCCCCCCACCACCAGGGTGACGCGCGCCCACAGCGGTGCTTCGTCCGAGGGGTCGAGGACCACCTCGAGGACCAGCGGTCGAGACTCGCTCACCTCGAAGCCGAGGTCCGTGGTCGGGGGGTCGCTGAGCTCGCGCCGGTCCGGAAAGGCGCCGCCGGCCGAGAGCGGCAGACGCTCTCCGGGCTCCAACAGGCCGTCGTGGTCGAGGTCGCCCGACGGGAAGCCGGCCTCGTCGCCACGGAACCCGAAACCGTCGACGTCTCCCAGGAGGGTCGTCTCGACCCGCGCTCCTTCCGGGCGGTGCCCCAGGGCGACTTCGACGATGCGCCCATCCCGATGATCGGGATTCATGGCGTCCGCGACGAAGACATGGCGCGGGGCGGCAGGCCCGGAGCCACGCCGGACCGGAGCGAGTGCGAGGCCGCGGGGGCGCAGGATCCCGAGCTCGAGCAGGTCGTAGCTCCCCACCAGCGTGCCATCGCGGGTGATCTCGAAAATTGCTGGGGCGTCGTCGCTCACGACCAGCAGGTGGTCGCTGTCGGCGTCGTAGGCGATCCCTTCGGCAGCCTGCACCCCGAGCGGTTCGAGGTCGACGCTGGCCACGAGGCCACCGCTGGTGTCGAGCTCCAGCACGCGCCGGGCACGCCCGTCGGCCACGAAGAGGCGGTCGATCCCCGGCCCGTAGGCGACTCCCTCGGGATCGCGGGCGCCCACCCGACCGAGGTCCAGGGTCGCCAGGCGGCGGCCACGCCGGTCCACGCGGTAGAGGCGCAGCGCGTCGTCGTCACTCACGAAGAACGCATCTTTCGTGGGATCGTGGGCGAGGCCGGAGGCCTCCTCGGCAAACGCCGCAAGCTCCTGCGCCCGCGCCGGCTCCAGCCCGGAGAGGTCGAGCTCGAAGAGCCGTGCGGGTCCGGCGCCTGCGGCGTCGCCATCGATCACCGAGAGGCGAGCAGGCTCTCCGACCCAGGCCACCCCGGCTGCGTTGCGGATGTGCGGACCCTCTTCCCGCCAGATCTCGGTCCGGCCCACCAGAGCGGCTCCCGCGCTCGCCTCGAAGGCGCTCGCCAGCGCGAACAGTCCCGCCAGAACGAAGGGTTGGGGGCGAGGGTTCAAGGCGTCTCCGCGCGGCCATCAGGCCGTCGCTGCGCATTGAACCATCCGCGCCTTAGAGGCGGATGAGCTCCGGATTAGATGCTTCTCACGAACGCTCGGAAGGCGCCGTGGAGAGCTCCAGCGTGAACGCCGCCCCACCCGGGCTGGCTGCACTGAGCTCACCGCCGTGGGCCCGGGCGATCGCCCGCGCAATCGGAAGGCCGAGACCCGCTCCCGCACTGCGCTGGCTGCGGTCCGAGGCGAAGCGCTCGAAGATCCCCTCCAGCCTGTCCGCCTGGATCCCGGTACCGCTGTCGCTCACGATGGCGCGGACCTTCCCGTCCGCGCAGCGGATCTCCACGCTCACGTCTCCGCCAGGCGGAGTGTGGCGAAACGCGTTGTCGAAGAGGTTCAGGAACACCTGACGGAGCTGTTCCGGATCGCCCTCGACCTTCGCCGGCTGCCCGCGCCACGAGAGGCGGATCCCCTGCTCCTCGGCCACCACCTCCAGGTGGTCCACGAGCTCCGCCACGAGCTCTGTCAGGTCGAGCCGGCGTCGCGGCGACCTGGCGGCACTCGCCTCGAGCTTCTCCAGCAGCAACATCTGGTTGACGATCCGCCCGAGGCGTTCGACCTCCTCCAGCACACCCTCCAGGGTCTGCTGGGCGCCCGGGTCGGCCGCACAGAGCAGCAGCTCGAGATGTCCCCGGATGGCCGCGAGCGGGGTGCGGATCTCGTGGGCTGCATCGGCGGTGAACTGGCGGGTGCGCAGCACCTCCCGGCGCACCCTGCCGAGCAGCTCGTTCAACACCCCCGCCAGGTCGTCGATCTCGTCCCGCCGGCCGGTGCGCGGCAGGGTGCCCTCGGGCAGGCCGTGCAGCCGGCGAGCCTCCTCGGTGAGCCTCCGCACGGGCTGGAGCGCTCGACGGGCGATCCCATAGGCGCCGAGCCCCCCCAGCACCGCAACCCCGAGGAGCGCGGACACCAGCTGGGTGAACACCGCATCGTGAATCCGCTCGAAGGGAGCCAACGACCGGGCCAACGCCAGGCGGTAGGGTCCGAGCTTCACCTCCGCCACCCGCAGGCGAGCGCCCTCCCGCCCGGGTCGGGGATCGGGCACCTGCCGGAAGGCGATGCCATCGCGCTCCTGGAGCGCACCTCTTCCCCCCAGCCCGCGGCCGTCGAGCTCCGGCCCGGAAGCCACGATCCCCGTTCCCTCCCGCCGGATCTCGTAGAGC
>JBDLIK010000474.1:0-3566 GCA_039714895.1 Myxococcota bacterium
GATCGAGTTCTTCCGCAGCCGGACGCTTTAGCGCCAGGCGCGCGGCCCCTACCGGATCGGGAGCTGGGCCACGAGGGATCGCAGGCGACCCAGGAACCTGGGTCGAAGATCCCCGCTCACGCCGCCATAGAAGGCGAGCGGCAGGACGAGCGCGACCGTGGCAGCGATCGCCGCCACCAGCTCCATCCAGCTCGATACGAGCCATTCATCATGGAGAGCGTAGGCAGCCATCAGAAAGCCAGCGCCCACCAGCCCGGGTCGGCCCAGCCTCGCCAGCTGAGTGGTTGCCGGGATGCCGAGGATACGACCCACCATCCACGGGTAGGCGAGCGAGAGGACGCCCCGCCCCGCGATGAATCCGAGGCACAAGCCGGTGATTCCCATCCCGAAGCTCTTGACCGCGAGTCCCGCCGCGGCGAGAGAGAGGAAGGCGGCGATTGCGCCCAGGATTACCTTGTTGCGGAGGTTGAGAGTGAGGTCGATGATCGCGGCATCGTTGCGAATGAGCGTGAACTGGGAGACCATCAGGATGATCGCCAGGGTCGGAATCGCTCCAGCGTAGTGCTGGCTTCCCACCCAGAGCCCGACGAAACTGCGATTCCACAGCAGCACCGTCACTCCCACGACCACCAATGTGAGCCAGGTGAGCGACATCAGCTCGCTGCGGACCTCGGTGGCCTTGCGGAACTTGCGTGCTCCGATGATGCCGCCGAGTCCGGGTGTGCTCGCCGTGACGATGACCGAGACCAGGCCGATGATCGTCTGCGGAATGTGCTTCGTGAGCGAGTAGGTCGTCACGCTCTCGAGGGAGAGGAGGATCCCGAGCAGGACCAGGTCGCTGGCCCGCATGACCTGCATGACGGCCCGCCATACCAGAAACCAGGTGGAGAGACCCAGAAATCGCCGGGCGGCTTGCCGCGCGGGGCGCGCGATGCCGAACCAGGGGACGTTCCGGCGCACGACCAGCAGGAACATGACGCCGGTGAGAACGGCAGTGATCAGCGGGCTGGCAGCCACGCCGGCCAGGCCCAGATCCAGGTGAAGGGCAAGGGCTGTCAGGCCCCCCCCGACCAGGACCAGGACCGCCGACAAGCCCATCCGTTTGTACGCAAGGTTCTCGCCCGTGAGCACCGCTCGTGGAACGTGGACGAGACTCGCCATGATGATGGTCGCTACGGAGAAGGCCGCGGCCAGGCGTACCGTCGAATGCATCTCCGCTGGGGCATCCAGCCAGGACGGTGCCAGCCATACGAGCATCGCCCCGAGGGTTCCGAGCAACGGCAGGAAGGCCAGCCATACGAGGACGGCACTTCCCACGTCTCGGCGCTTGTCGTCGTAGTCCGTCGAAGACTGCTTCGTCGAGACCGTCCACTTGAGCGCCTGGGTCGGTCGCCCGGAAGCGGGAGAGAGATAGCCGCAGAGCTGCCGCAGGACCTGCCAGAGACCAAACGCGTAGCTTCCGAGCCCTGCCACCAGCAGCGGATTGATCACGAGGCCTACGGCCACCATCGCCACGTGCTCGAGAGTCCTGGTGAGCAGATTGAGGGAGGCCTTCTGGGTCAGGCTGCGATCGGGCAGCCAGCCCCGCGAAGCCCGCTCGACGGCGGCAGCAGTGGACGCCTGAGGATGGGTCGTCGAATCCATGGAATCGCCTTGGGCTAGGCCGGCGTGCCACCGGCTAGCTGCGCGAGCAGCTCGCCGGCCGTAGCGGTCACCTGCTCCGGAGACTTCTTGCTGGTGTCGACCCGCAGCAGTTGCGGGCCTCCCTCGAGCTTCTCGAGGATCTCGTGATACGCAGCTCGGTAGCGCCTCAGGAACGTCTCTGCCTCGGACCGGGACTCCGCCTTGATCCGGTGGGCCTCTTCGCGGGACCGGATCCGGTCTACCAGGACTTCGTTCGGCGCGTCCAGAGCGATGACTGCATGCAGCAGGCCGCTCCAGATGCCGAGGCTCGCCTCCCACCACCTCTCGAAGGAAGCGCTCCTCGTGATCCGCGGACCGAAGGCGCGCAGACGAGCGAGCCGGAAGACCGGGCCATGATCCAGAACGGTGACGGCCTGCTTCGTCCCCGACCGGGTCAGCTGGCGAGGCCACGCTCGCAGGTAGGTCATCGACCGCATCTCCTTCCAGCTGAGCCAGCCGCCGTCTCCGCCCACGCCCACGAACACCGGGAGCAGCAGGAGACTATGGTGGATGACGTGCGGAACGTGGTCGCTCCGCGGAAGCTCGATGCCCACCGTCACGTCCGGGCGACGACACAAGGCCCTGGCCAGGGTCGTCTTCCCCGAGCCGGCCGGTCCGATGAGCTCGACCACCAGCGGTCGATGCTTCGGTTCCAACCGTTCACCGAGCGTCGCACCCTGGGCGTCGAGCACGGTCTCCACTCTCGCGTCCAAGGTCACGGGGTTCGCTCCGATCGCCGTTGGTGAAGGACGAGCAGGGGGAGCAACCCGAAGGCCAGCCCGAAGCCGAGACCGCAGCGGCTGCTGCTGGAACCGCGCTCCAACGGCTGCCAGGCCTCGTGGCAGTTCGGATCCGGAGCCGTGATCTCGGCCGCACCCGGACCATGGATGGAGACGCCGCCGTCGAAGTCGATGAGGCCATCGCGATCGTTGTCCACACCGTCCTGACACTGCTTTCTCTCGGAAATCCAGGTCGGGTCGCCGCAGACTGGATCGGCCAGATCCAACAGGCCATCCCCGTCGTTGTCCAGGCCATCGTCGCACTGCGGACGCGGCTTGGGCCAGACCTCATACGGTAGATTTCCACAGGGCCCTCCCGGACCGCTGAGATCCCAGACGAAGGCGCCGACGCCTTCTCCCGCTGCCACCCGGCTGTGCCAGTTCGAAGCGCAGAGAATTCGTCTCTTGCCGAAGTCGGCGCAGGTGGGCTCGCTATGACGCCGGATGTCTCCCTCTGCGTCCCGTTCGTCCGATCTCGTGTAGGCGACGAACTTCGTGATGCCATCGCCGCCGGGTTGTGCCCGATGGCTGACCAGCCCGATGCGCCCCTCGCTGCCCTCTTGGGAGGTGATCGACCAGCCGTCGTACCCGGGCTCGTTGGTGGTACTCGTATGGGACCATCCGAACCCGACGTCGAGCTGGGTGATCGAACCCGTCGAGAGAGAGCGGAGAATCTGCGGGTCTGGGCCGGTGATCTTCTGCCGGCCCACCGCGCTCTCGATTGCGGCTCCGAGGGGATCGATGACCGTGAAGGCCCAATGGCTCGGATGCTGGTTCTCGGGAAAGGTCGTCAGCAAATTGCCCTGCAAGTCATAGGCATCGAGCTGTCCGGGTCGCGAGGACGCCCCCCGGAAGTAGACGGTCAGGATCTCGCCCTTTGGGGACATCCCACACCAGACGTCCTCTTCGGTCACGACGTCCGGACCCTTCACCCCGGTCATCAGGTTGAAGGCGAAGCACACCGGCTGGGCGTCGGTGCTTCGGCGCCCGAAGAGTGCCAGCTCGTCGCCCGCGAGGGACGGGTTCGACTTGCTGTTGCCGGAGCCGAGCTCGAGACCCGTATACTCTTCGCCAAAGTCGTGCACTGACGTCTTCGTGTCCGTC
>JBDLIK010000475.1:0-3560 GCA_039714895.1 Myxococcota bacterium
CTCTCTCGCTCGACGACCGGAGCTCGTGGCGGCAGATGGCGGGCTTCGGGCTGCTGCTCGGGGTCGTCTTCTGGGTTCGCTACGACGCCATCTTCCTGATCGCCGCCGACGCCGCCGTCACCGTGGGGATGGGTGGCCCGCGAACCCGATCCCGGATCCTCGGAAGGGCGGCGCGCATGGGGGTGGCCTGCGCGGCGGCGTTCCTGGTGGCCCTGCCCTGGCTCCTCTACAACTGGTTCGAGTTCGGCTCCATCGTGCCCATCAGCGGTCGGGCCGAATCCCTCGCCGCCGACTTCGGCGGCAACCTCTCTCGCATCCCGGTCCTGCTCGCCCAGCAACTCCTGGCGATTTGGGAGATCTCGACGCCGGGAGAGCGAAGCCCCCTGCTGGGCTGGCTGGGCGCTCTCGTCGTGCTGCTGGGGGTCGTCTTCTACGCACGCGCCTGGCGAAGCGCCTCGGGGCCAGAGCGAAGACTGATGGTGCTGGTGGCTTTGTTCGGGGCCCTGCTGTGCGGCAACTATGGGCTGCTGTTCTCCGCACCCTACGCCCTCAAGCGCTACCTCTTCCCGCTTTCCCCCTTCCTCGCCCTCGGGACCTGCGCGGGCATCTGTCATCTGTTGCAAGACCCCGGCCCGCGCACCCGGTTCGCCGCCGTGGTCTTCGGGGGTGTCCTGGTGGGTCATCTGACCCTGTCGAACTGGAACGCGAGTCGGCGAGGCGAGAGCGATCCCCACTGGGAGAAGGTGGCGTGGATCCAGGAGCACGTGTCCCCTGACGAGTGGGTGGGATCGCTCCAGAGTGGAGTCGTGGGCTTCTTCCACGACCGGACCCTCAATCTGGATGGCAAGGTGAACCCCCAGGCTCTCCAGGCCAGACGCCAGGGTCGCATTCCGGGCTACGTGTTGCGCTCCGACATCGAATGGCTCGTCGACTGGCCCCTGATCCTGAGCCTCGTGACGCATCCCGCCATCGCCGAGGAGTTCGAGCTGAAGCTGCGAAGGCGCCGCCTGGTGGTGGCGCGACGCCGGGAGGCGCCTTCGTGACGACGTCGTCCGGCGCCATGCGACCGCGCCGCTCCGGAGCCGACCGGTCGGAGCTGCGGGCTCGCGTCTGGGTGCTCGGGGTGTGGCTGCTCTGCTCCGTCGCGGGTCTGGCCTTCGTCGCGAGCCATCAACGCGACGTCCCCCACCGACACGACTTCGATCTCATCGAGGTGCAGACCGGTGCCGAGGCACTCGGCTTCCAGTTTCTGTGGCAGCCCGTCGCCGGGCACCGCAAGCCGCTCCCCAAGCTGTTCCACCTCGGCCTGCTGCGGGCCACCGGAGGAGACCTGCGGGTCGCGAGCTTCCTGTCTGCGTTCACGCTCGCGGGGCTCTCCCTGGCGATGCTCGGCGGGGCTCGTCGTCTGCGCGGGTACACCCGGGTTTCCGACGCCTTCTTCCCGCTCCTCCTGCAGTCCTGGGGCCACCATGCCGCCTACCTTCGTGGCTTCCATCTCCACGTGATCGTGTCGGTGGCGCTGGCGTGCGTCGCCTGGCTGGCGGTCATGGGGCGGGGATGGAGGCTGGGAGCGGGGCGGATCGCGCTGCTGGGAGCGGTTGCCCTGACGCTCCCGTTGCTGGGAGCCTGGGGACCCTTCTACGCACTGACCCCGATCCTGATCCTGGTCGGCGCGGCGGTGGTGGACCTTCGCGAGAACGGCCCGAGCGAGCGAAGGCGGGCGGGCGCCTGTCTCGCGGTCGCGGCGCTCGCGGCGGTCGGCCTGGGGGCCTACCTCTACGGGCTCCCACAGATGCTGACCTTCGGCGAGGGTGGATCCTTTGCGTCCGCGCTGACCGGCTTCGTCCGCTTCTTCGGCATGAGCTTCGGTGCGGCCGGGCAGTCCTCCTGGCTGCTGCCCGCCGCGCTGACGCTCCTGGTGGTGACTCTCTCGCTCGTCCTGCTGGCTCGCAGCTTCGCCCGAGGTCCGCGAGAGGCTGTGGTGCTGGCGCTTCTGGGTTTCTTCGGGAGCGCCCTGCTGGTGGCGGTCGCCATCGCGCTCAGCCGCGGCCCCACGAGCAGCATGGCCGGACTGGCGGCGCGCTACAGCACTCCCGCTGCGGCGGTTCTGTGCGCGGCCTACTTCACCCTCGAGCTCTGCACGCCCCCCCGCGCGGCTCGAGTGGCCCAGGCGGCCTTCTTCGCAGGGGTGCTGTTGCTGCTGCCCGCCAACCTGGAGGCGGGGCTGCGGGCGGGCCGAGCACAGCGGGCCTGGTCGCTGGCCTTCGAGCGCGACGCATTGATCGGTCTCGGACCGGGCCAGCTCGGGGTGCGGCACCCCAAGCTGCACCCCGGTCGCACGGCCTGCTATCGCGCGGAGCGCCTGCAGCTGCTCATGCGCTCACGCGCCGGGATCTTCCGGCGCGTCGAGACGCTCCCGCCCGACGACCTCGAGGTGGCCTGCCCGGATCGAGGCCGGGAGGCTCACCAGGCGGATCCGCCGGGGGGCTCTGCGCCGTGATGCCTCGAGCGGCTAGGATTGTTCAATGGCAATCGTGATCCTGCGCCTCGACATGCGCGCCCCCTCGTTCTCGAGCGCGAGCGCCTCCGAGCTCTATGCTGCAGCTCTCGAGATGGCCGAGTGGGCCGACCAGAACGCCCTCACGATGATCACGGTCTCGGAGCACCATGGCATCGAAGACGGCTACCTGCCCTCGCCGGTTCCCTTGGCCGCCTGCCTCGCCGGTCGCACGCGAAGCATCCGCATCGGGATCATGGCCCTGCTGTTGCCGCTGTACGATCCCGTGAAGCTCGCCGAGGACCTCGCCGTTCTGGACCTCGCCAGCGAAGGGCGCGTCGGGGTCACCGCCGGTCTGGGCTATCGACGCGCAGAGTACGAGCTGCTGGGGAGCGACTGGGAGGGCCGCGGGCGGGCTCTGGACGAGGGTCTCGAAGTCCTGCTGCGGGCGTGGCGGGGGGAGTCCTTCGAGTACCGGGGACGCCCGGTCAAGATCACGCCGCTGCCCGGCACGAAGCCCCACCCCTTCCTGGCGGTGGGCGGAGCCGGACGAAACGCGGCGCGGCGTGCCGCGCGCTTCGGTCTCCCGTTCCAGCCGTCCGTCGACACGCTCGAGGTCTTCGAGCTCTACCGCTCGGAGTGTGAACGCCTGGGGGCGACCCCCGTTCTGTTGCCGCCGGGCTCCGGCGAGGTGACCTGGGTTTCCGAGGATCCGGATCGGACCTGGTCCGAGATCGGGCCCTACCTGCTGCACAACGCCATGAGCTATCGGAGCTGGCAGCCCGAAGGGCAGCAATCGGTGGTGGACAGCGAAGCCGAGACGGTGGAGGACCTGCGGCGGGAGGGGAAGTACCGGGTCCTGACCCCCGACGAGTGCGTCGAAGCCGCCGGCGCGTTGGGCCCCCTCGAGGCCTTGATGCTGTATCCGCTGTGTGGAGGCACGCCGCCGAAGCTCGCTTGGCAGAGTCTGGAGCTCTTCGCGAATCGCGTCCTGCCGCGACTCTGACTCCGCCTCGAGCCCACTCCTTCGCGGGCCGATGCCGGACAGCTACGCGAGACCGCG
>JBDLIK010000476.1:0-3547 GCA_039714895.1 Myxococcota bacterium
CTTGATGGCAGCACCCACCCGCGGGTGCGGACCGTCTTCCTGACCCCCGCAGTGTGCGAGGACTTCCTTCATGCGTGCGAACAGAGCACGGTGGAGCCTCGCGCGAGGACGAGCGAGTCTGCTTCTCGGTCTCCTCGCGACGACGGCTTGTACCACCGCAACATCCAGTAGTTACCAGAAGCTCGCCGAGGACTGGCAGCGGTCCGAGGCCAGCGTTCGACCCGCGGACGCGAGCGACCCGCTGTTTCGAGGCGTTCCGTCTCTCGAGCGCCGGGAGCTGGTTCATCAGGTCCTCGAGCGGAATCCAACGCTTCGAGCCGCGCGCTACGCCTGGCGCGCTGCACTCGAGCGCTACCCCCAGGTCACGGCCCTGGACGATCCCATCCTCGGGGTCGGCGTCGCGCCGCGCTCGATCGGCTCGCGATCCGTGAACGATGCACCCAAGTTCGACCTGAGCCAGAAGCTCCCCTTCCCCGGAAAGCTGCGCTTCCGTGGAGAGGCCGCGCTCGCAGAAGCGCAAGCCGCCTCCCACGAGTTCGTCGCCGTCCGACTGCGCCTCGCGACGATGGCCTCGCTTCTCTTCGACGACTACTACCTCGCGGCCCGTTCGCTCGAGATCAACGTCGAGCACATCGAGTTGCTCGAGGAGTTCCAGCAGATTGCAACGGTCCGCTACGAGGCGGGGGAAGCGTCGCAGCAGGATCCGATCCAGGCGGAGGTCGAGCTCACGCACGCGCTCCACCGGCAGATCGTTCTCGAGACCGCGCGGCGGATCACCGCCGAGCAGATCAACGCCCTGCTGCATCGTCCCCCCGATGGCTCGCTCCCGCCGCCTCCGACACGGCTCGTCCCACCCACCGCGGCCGGAGGCCCCGCAGAGCAGCTGATCGAGCAGGCACTCGCGGAGCGGCCCGACCTCGCCGCGGCTGCGGCGCGCGTCGCCGCCGAGGAGGCCCGGGTGGACCTCGCCGAGCGCGAGTACTTTCCGGACTTCACGGTGACGGGCGCCTACAACCGTCTCTGGCAGGCGCGAGACCTCCAGCCCTTCGTCGGGATCCAGCTGAACCTGCCGCTTCAGCGGGGACGCCGAAGAGCGGCCGTGAACGAAGCACAGGCGCGCCTCGAGCAGGTGCGCAGTCAGCGGCTGGCGATCGAGGACGACGTCCGCTTCGGAGTCCAGAGCGGGAGCGACCGGCTCACGGAGGCCCGGCACGTGGAGCGGCTCTTCCGCGATCGCCTGGTGCCCGCGGCGCGCGATCAGGTCGACGCTGCCCGATCGGGCTTCGAGACGGGCCGCAACAGCTTCCTCGCCCTGATCGACGCCGAACGCAACCTCCGAAACGTCGAGCTTGGCCACGAAGAGGCCCTCGCCAACCTCGGCCGCCGCCAGGCCGTGCTCGACCGGGAGCTGGGGCGCGTCCCCGGCTCGACGTGGTGAAGGGGAACCTCATGCGCGCCCTGCAGACCGCCTTGGTGACCTCAGTCCTCGCAGCTTCGTGGGCCTGTGGGAGCTCCCACTCCGACCCGGTGACCGTGCAATCGCGAGGCGTCGAGATGGCGGTCTCCGTCGAGCCCGCGGACCTGCGCGTGGGCAAGAACGCCCTCTGGCTCGAGCTTCGCGACGCAAGCGGCAATCCCGTGACGGGTGCCGGGGTCGACGTCAAAGTGCACATGCACGCCATGGGCGCGATGCCTGCCATGGGCGGGCCCGCCGCCGTGACCGAGGTCGGTGGGGGCCGCTACCGCGCCGATTTCGAGCTCGGGATGGGGAGCACCTGGCTCGTCGAGATCGCAGCGGAGCCCGCCGCCGGGCCGATGGCCCGTGCCGAGGGATCGATCACGGTTGGCACGCCGGGCCTGCGACTCGAAGGCGTCGATCCAGAGGAAACGCCGCCCGGGTCGCCTCCGGAGGAGCTGGAGAGCCATCCGGCCGAGTTCCGGGTTCCTCCCGGGCGGCTGCAACGCATCGGCGTGAAGACCGCACCCGCGACGAGAAAGAGGCTCGCCACGACGATCCGCGCGGTCGGGCGGGTCGTCGCCGAGGAGACGACCCTCGAAGACGTCTCCCTCAAGGTCCGGGGCTGGGTCGGGGACGTCCGCGTCGACGCCGTGGGCGACCCGGTGAAGCGGGGCGAGGTGCTCTTCAGCGTCTACAGCCCCGAGCTCTATGCGGCCCAGGAGGAGTACCTCCAGGCCCTGCGGAGCCAGCAGCGAGCACGCGAGACGAGTGCGCCGGAGCGTGCCGACTACCTGGTGCGCGCAGCGCGCAACCGGCTCCGGCTCTGGGACATCGCAGGGCCCGACCTCGAGCGCCTGGCAGCCACCGGGGAGCCTCTCGAGCACCTGCCGATCCGAGCACCGGTGAGCGGTTACGTGATGGAGAAGAACCTGGTGGAGGGAAGTGCCTTCGCACCCGGCCAGCGGCTCTACCGCATCGCGCCGCTCTCCAACGTCTGGATCGAGGCCGAAGTCTACGAGTCCGAGCTGCCCCTGGTCCGCGAAGGGCAGCGGGCGACGATCACGCTCCCCTACCTGCCCGAGCGCAGCTTCGAGGCGGCGGTGGCCTACGTTCATCCCACCCTCGATCCCAAGACGCGGACCGCGCGGCTTCGAATCGAGCTCCCCAACCCGGACCTGGAGCTCCGTCCCGACATGTACGCCAACGTGCGCGTCCACGCCGAGCGGGGCGAGCGGCTCGTGGTTCCGCAGTCGGCCGTCCTCCACGCCGGCGAGCGCAGCTTCGTGTTTCGCGCTCTCGGCGACGGTCGCTTCCGGCCGCAGCCCGTCGAGGTGGGGCTCCGCAGCGGCGAGGAGGTGGAGATCCTGTCGGGGCTCGAGCCCGGAGACGCGATCGTCACGTCGGCGACCTTCCTCATCGCCTCCGAGAGCCGGCTCCGTGCGGCGCTGGAGCAGTGGTGATGGACGCGTCTCGGAACGACATCGAGTCCACCGGGCCGATCGGGCGCGTCATCGCGGCCTGCGCTCGAAATCGCGGGCTCACGATCCTGGCCGTTCTGGCGGCGGGGGCCTGGGGTCTGTGGTCTGTTCAGAACACTCCGCTCGACGCCATTCCGGACCTCTCCGACGTTCAGGTGATCGTCTTCACGGAGTGGCCGGGGCAGAGCCCCGACCTGGTGGAAGACCAGATCACCTACGCGATCTCGGCCCGGCTGCTCTCGGCGCCGGGAGTCCGCTTCGTGCGCGGGCAGTCCTTCTTCGGGCTGTCGTTCGTCTACGTGATCTTCGAAGACGGGACCGACATCTACTGGGCGCGCAGTCGTGTGCTCGAGTACCTGTCCGGGGTCCAGGGGCAGCTGCCCCCGGGCGTCACGCCCGTGCTCGGCCCCGACGCGACGGGCGTCGGCTGGGTGTTCGAGTACGCCCTGGTGGATCGGACGGGCGGGCTCGACCTGGCGGAGCTCCGAAGCCTCCAGGACTGGAACCTGCGCTACGCGCTGGAAAGCGTCCCGGGGGTGGCCGAGGTGGCCTCGGTGGGTGGCTTCGTGCGCCAGTACCAGGTCCAGGTGGACCCCAACAAGCTGCTGGC
>JBDLIK010000477.1:0-3547 GCA_039714895.1 Myxococcota bacterium
GCTGCGCGCCGCCTGCGCGTGGCAGAGCAGCGTCTCGAGGCCGTTGCAGACCTCGAGCTGCCGGAGCTTCGAATCGAGCACGATGGCCCGGGCCATCTCCGGCTCGGCGCTTTCGTCGAGGAAGACGTGGCACACCCCGGCGTCGTGCTTGATGACCGGAATCGTCGAGCTCTCGGTGACCTTGCGGATCAGCCCGGGCCCGCCGCGCGGGATGATGAGATCCACGAAGCGGCTCTGGCGCAGCAGCACGTCGATGGCGGCTCGGTCCGTGGTGGGCACGACACCGATGGCGTCCGGGGGCACACCGGTGTCCTCGGCGGCCGCTCGCAGCACCTCCCCGAGTGCCCGGTTGGTGCGGATGGCCTCGGAGCCGCCGCGCAGGATCACGGCGTTGCCGGCCTTCACGCAGAGAGCCGCGGCGTCCACCGTCACGTTCGGTCTCGACTCGTAGATGATGCCGATCACTCCGAGGGGGATTCGCATGCGGCCGACGCGCAGCCCGTTGGGGCGGACGCGCATCTGCGTGATCTCTCCCACCGGGTCCGGCAGGCCGGCGATGTCGCTGAGGCCCGCCACCATGCTCGACCAGCGGTCGCCCACCAGCTGCAGGCGCTTCACCATGGGTGCCGCCAGGCCCGCGGCCTCGGCCTCGCGCACGTCCTCCGCGTTCGCCGCTTGGATGGCCTGCCGCTCCGCCTCGAGCCGCTCCGCGGCCCCATGCAGCCAGGCGTCCTTCTGCCTCGACGAGAGCTCTGCGATGCGCCTCGATGCCTCGCGCGCTCGACGCGCGAGATCGACGACGACCGGCTCGAGATCCATGCCGTGCTCCACGCTCAGGACGGGGGATCCACCAGGACGAGGTCGTCGCGATGAATCACCTCGTCGCCGTTGGAGTATCCTAGCACCTGGCCTACCCGACGGGTGGGAAGACCGCGAATACGTTCGACTTCTCCGGCTCCGTAGGCCACCAGTCCCCGGGCGACCTCGCGACCCCGGCCGTCCACGCAGGCCACCAGGTCACCGATTCCGAAGCGACCCTCCACCGAGGCGATGCCGGCGGGCAGCAGGCTGCGCCCGCGCGCGACGAGGGCGCGCGCCGCGCCGTCATCGAGGGTGAGGCGTCCCCGCGGCTTGGCGGTGTAGGCGAGCCAGTGCTTGCGGCTGGTGAGCTTGCGGCTGGGCAGGAAGATCGTACCCACCGGCTCCCCCGCGGCGGCACGGAGCAGCGCATCCTTGCGCAGACCGTTGCAGAGGATGGTCGGCGCCCCCGAGCGGGCCGCCATCTGCGCAGCTTCGAGCTTCGTCAGCATGCCCCCCCGCCCGAAGCGGCTGCCGGCGTCCTGGGCGGCGCGCTTCACCTCCGGGGTGATCGACTCCACCACGTCGAAGAGCGGCGACAGCGGACGACCCTCGGCCGGCGGCTCGTGATACATGCCGTCCACGTCGGTCAGGATGACCAACAGGTCCGCCCCCACCAGGTTGACGACGGTGGCCGAGAGCTGGTCGTTGTCTCCGAAGCGGATCTCGTCGGTGGCCACGGTGTCGTTCTCGTTCACGATGGGGACGACCCCCAGGCGCAGCAGGGTCAGGAGGGTGTGGCGCGCGTTCAGGAATCGCTCCCGCGACTCCAGGCCGCTGCGGGTGAGCAGCACCTGGGCGACCGGGCGCTGGTGGCGCGCGAAGCGCCGGCGGTAGATCTCGCAGAGGCCGATCTGGCCCACCGCCGCGGCGGCCTGCTTCTCGGGGATGGAGCGACCCGGATGCTCCCAGCCGAGCGTGCGGCTCCCCACCGCGATCGCCCCGGACGAGACGAGCACCACCTGGCGGCTCCCCTCGCCGAGCTCCGCCACCTGCCGGGCGATGCGCGCGAAGATGGCCGGTCGCAGGTCGCCATCCCGGGTGAGCACGCTGCTCCCGACCTTCACCACCACACGGCGGGCCCGCGCGGCCAGGCGGCGGCTCACGGGGCGGCCTTGCCCGCGGCTTCTGCATCCGCCTCGCGCAGCAGGCGGGCCACCCCCCGCAGCAATTCCGGGAGGCCCTCGCCGCTGGCCCCGGAGATCCGTTGCACCCGGGAGCCGCGCGCCCGAAGCGCCTCCTCGATCTCATCGAGCCGGCTGCGCTCGTCCACCAGGTCCACCTTGTTGAGGGCCACGATCTCGGTGCGCTCGGCGAGGCGCGCATCGTAGCAGGCGAGTTCAGAGCGGATGGTGTCGTAGTCCACGAGGGGGTCGCGACCCTCGATCAGCCAGGCCCCGCAGTCGAGCAGGTGCACGAGCACCCGGGTGCGCTCCACGTGGCGTAGGAAGCGGTGGCCCAGACCCGCCCCGGCGCTCGCGCCGGGGATGAGGCCGGGGATGTCGGCGACCACGAAGCGATCGTCATCCTGCTCGACCACGCCCAGCGAGGGCGTGAGGGTGGTAAAGGGATAGGCGGCCACCCTCGGGCGCGCCGCAGAGATCCGGGTCAGCAGGGTCGACTTGCCGGCGTTCGGGAAGCCGACGAGCCCCACGTCCGCCAGCAGCTTGAGGGCGAGTCTCAGCTGGCGCACCTCTCCCGGACGCCCAGGCTCGGCGAAGTCCGGAGTCTGGCGGGTGGCGGTGGCGAAGCGGGCGTTGCCGCGGCCACCGCGCCCACCCCGAGCCGCCAGGAAGCGTTCTCCATCGGCGACGAGGTCTGCCAGGGGCGGCGCCTCTCCCGGGAGGTCGTCGTCGTGCACCAGAGTGCCGGTGGGCACGCGGATCACCAGGTCTTCGCCCTCGCGTCCGTGCTGGCCGCTGCCCCGGCCGTGGGCACCTCTGTCGGCCCGGTACTCGCGCCGATAGCGCTGGTCCCACAGGGTGCGCAGGCCGCGCTCCGCCACCAGCACCACGTGGCCCCCGCGTCCGCCATCGCCTCCGTTGGGACCACCGCGAGGGACGTACTTCTCGCGACGGAAGCTCAAGCAACCGTTTCCCCCGCCACCCGCGGTGACGGAGATGCGAGCCTCGTCGATGAACAGATCCTTCATGGTGCCGCCGACGGGACCCGGGGGTGGCGCGCGGGAGGGCAGGGGCTTGGGGGCCGGGGCGCCGCCCGCTACGCCTCCTGGGCGATCCGATCGATGCTTGCGACGACACGTCCGCGAGCGCGGCCGTAGCGCACGGTTCCGTCGCACAGCGCGAAGAGCGTGTAGTCGCGGCCGAGGCCGACGTTTCGTCCGGGGCGGATCCGGGTGCCCACCTGACGCACCAGGATCGAGCCCGCACTCACCTGCTGGCCCGCGAAGACCTTGACGCCCCGCCGCTGGCCCTGGCTGTCGCGGCCGTTGCGGGAGCTTCCCTGACCCTTCTTGTGCGCCATGGCACTTACCCCTCGATGCTCTCGACCCGCAGCGCCGTGTAGGCCTGCCGGTGTCCCTGACGACGCCGGTACCCCTTGCGCCGCTTCAACTTGAACAGCCGCAGCTTCGGCCCGCGGCCCTGCTCGGCGATGGTGGTGCGCACCTTGACGCCGTCCACCGTCGGCGTGCCCACGCGCGGGGCTCCTTCGCCGCCCACCATCAGTA